>CAZSXI010000257.1:0-3395 GCA_964611045.1 uncultured Cocleimonas sp.
GTTGTTATTCCCCGATGTTTTCACAAATAGCGGATTCAATTTGCTAAGATACTCAACTCGTTATCAACAGAGCGCACATCATGCCCTATTTTCTACCGATTTCATTAACTATTCTTGCTTATTTCATAGGGTCAATTTCTGCTGCCATTATTACGTGTAAATTAATGAATAAGGTTGACCCTAGAACGGTAGGCTCAAAAAACCCAGGTGCAACAAATGTAATGCGTCACGCGGGTAAAAAGGCGGCAATTTTTACGTTAGCAGGGGACCTTTTAAAGGGCTTAGTTCCTGTTGCCATCGGTCATGCTTTTGGTCTTGATTGGATGTGGTTAGGTTTGATTGGTACAGCGGCATTTTTAGGGCATTTATATCCCCTTTATTATGGTTTTAAAGGTGGCAAAGGCGTTGCAACAGCCTTAGGCGTTTATCTTGGTCTTCAGCCCGTTATCGGCATAGTCGTTATTATTACTTGGCTGGTCTCCGCGCTAGTATTAAATACTTCATCGTTATCTGCACTGATCGCTACACTACTAGCACCGCTCTATTTTTATTGGGTGACTGATTCTTTGCCTTTGTTTATTATTTTAGTCTTTATAACAGGCTTTATTTATTGGCGTCACCGTAACAATATTGTCAAAATCATCGACGGAACAGAAGCTAAAATTTCTAAGAAAAAATAACCTTATCTTTTACTACCCTCATTGTGATTTCCTTTATCCATTCAATTTTAGCAATCTATTAATATGTTGCAACAATCCGTAGTTGAACTTAAAGGTGTTGGCCCTAAAATGGCCGAGAATCTCGCTAAGCTTGGGATCGAAAAAATACAAGATTTACTTTTTCACCTTCCACTGCGCTATCAAGATCGCACCCGTGTTTATCCTATCGGCAGTACCCAACATGGGCAAGAAGTTATGATACAAGGTGTGGTTGAACACTCCGAAATTGTCTATAGGCGCAGACGTATGATGATCTGCACTATTTTCGATAACACGGGCACCATCACATTACGTTTTTTTCATTTCAGTAACTCACAGCAACAAGCCCTATCACGAGGAACAAAAATTAGTTGTTTTGGTGAAGTACGCCTTGGTACCAGCTCACGTGAAATGGTACATCCTGAATACAAAATATTAAAATCTGACAGCGAGCTAACGCTAACTGATTCACTGACCCCCATTTACCCAAGCACTAAAGGTTTACAGCAGCGTAGTTTATTACGATTAGTCGGTGAGGCGCTAAAGCCTTTAGAGCAACTAAATGATCTGATTCCAGAAGCTATCAGCCAGCAATATCAACTATCCAGCTTAAAACAAGCGCTACTCACCCTGCATAAGCCCACATCAGAATTATCGGCAATTCAACTCTTGGAGCGTAACCATCCGAGTCAACAGCGGTTAATTTTTGAAGAGCTGTTAGCGCATCATTTAAGTTTAAGAAAACTACGTGAGCAACAAAAACAAGCTCAAGGTATTCCTTTAAGTTTTAGAGGTAAATACTTTAAAAGGCTAATAACATCGTTACCCTTTGATCTAACAAATGCACAAAAGAAGGTTATTGAAGAGATTGATTCTGACTTAAAACAATCATGGCCAATGAGTCGATTGGTGCAAGGTGATGTGGGCTCAGGTAAAACATTAGTTGCGGCAGCAGCTGCATTAAGTGCTATTGAAGCGGGTTATCAAGTGGCTTTAATGGCACCAACAGAAATATTGGTCGAGCAACATTATAAAAGTTTTAGCCATTGGCTAGAGCCACTCGATCTAAAAGTCAGCATGATTACGGGAAAGCAAAAAGTAGCTATAAAACGTGATGCACTTGAAAATATTTCACTAGGGTTAAGCCACCTTGTGATTGGAACACACGCCCTATTTCAAAATGATGTTCACTTCCAAAAACTAGGTTTAATCATTATCGATGAGCAACACCGTTTTGGTGTGCATCAACGTTTAGCATTACGCGAAAAAGGCAAGCAAGCTGACTTTTATCCACATCAATTAGTGATGACAGCAACACCCATTCCTCGTACCTTAGCAATGACAACTTATGCAGATATGGATTACTCGGTGATAGACGAGCTTCCACCGGGTCGTACACCCGTAAAAACCGTTGTCATTAGCAACACTCGCCGACCAGAAATTGTAGAGCGTATCAATAGCGTTTGTGATGATGGGGCGCAGGTTTACTGGGTTTGTACACTCATCGAAGAATCAGAAGCCTTGCAATGCCAAAATGCAGAAGAAACATGGGAGCTATTAAAAGAAGCCTTGCCTAACTTAACCATTGGTTTAATTCACGGACGCATGAAATCTGATGAAAAAGAACACATCATGACAGAATTTAAGGCAGGTAAAATCAATCTGCTTGTAGCGACTACGGTGATTGAAGTGGGTGTTGATGTACCCAATGCCTCCTTAATGATTATCGAAAATGCCGAGCGCCTTGGCTTAGCACAGCTACACCAACTGCGAGGTCGTGTCGGTCGCGGTAGCAAAGCCAGTAGCTGTGTACTCATGTATCAAACACCATTATCTCAAAATGCCAAACGTCGATTAGAAGCACTGCGTAATAGCAACGATGGTTTTGAGATTGCCAAAATAGATTTAGAAATACGCGGCCCTGGTGAGGTTTTTGGCACGCGCCAAACAGGCGAGTTACAATTTAGAATTGCAAACCTGATGGAAGATCAGCATCTGCTACCCAAGGTGCAACAAGCTGCTCAAAACATTCTTGAGCAATACCCTGACAATGTAGAGCCACTCATAGAGCGTTGGATAAAACATGCAGAGGAATATGCAGCCGTATAACGAGAACACAATGCCCAAAAAACACACTTTATTCTCAATTATTGAGTCCCCTACACATCCTTTTCTTACGCCACTTTATAACAAACTAGGCGTTGATGAACTCTGCTTTAAACACATGCGAAAGCTCATCAGTAAAGTCAAAAAAGTGCAACCCGATTATATTGCAGCTGAGTTTTTTTATGGCTACGGCAATAATTATGCAGGGATCAATATCAGCAATCTTGATGTGATGTTGTATTCACTACAACGCTATTCTCCCAAAACCAAAGTCATTGTATTTATCGATAAAGATGAGAAACAATACGTGGATAAACTCAATGAAATTTTGCCACTTCATGCCGTATTGACTAAGCCTGTCAGTGACCTTGATATCATTAAAACCTTTAAAGAATAGTTACTATCATGAACGGATTAGAAGCAGTCAATATTCAATGCCCCTATTGCTGGGAAGTCATCGAGATAACAGTCGATTGCTCGGTACAGTCTCAAGAATATGTTGAAGATTGTGAAGTCTGTTGTCGTCCCATTGTGATGAATATCGAATTATCGGGAGATGGTATACCTTCAGTCGGTGTTAAGCGTGAAAGC
>CAZSXI010000258.1:0-3383 GCA_964611045.1 uncultured Cocleimonas sp.
GCGCTTAAATTTTAAGTCCACCTCCCCCTTTTTTTGTCGATTTGTACGCGCAAAACGCCTTTTCTAACGTACAAATCGGCAAAAAAGAAGGGGGGTGGATTCAATGCCAGTAAGTTAAGCCCCCTCTCCCTAGCAGGCGGTGTCCTGAGCCTGCGAAGGGGAGAGAGTTGGAGAGAGGATAGAGGTTCAAAGATGGCACTATAGTCGAACTTTCTACCCCCTCCCTAACCCTCCCCCTGCTAGGTGGAGGGGACTTTTTTCTTAACTTACTGGCATTGGGGGTGGATCAGAACTTTATTAGATTAGAGAGTTTCAAAACTCTTTTTTTAGATTCTTTATCAATCAATGTATCATTTGCGTAACCCTCAAGAATCCCATTGATTTCTCTTAAATGAGTCATCAAAAGCTCTTTGTCTTTTGCTTTAATATCGTAGCGATTTATTGTTCTTAGCATTGCTATCGAAGCACTGTTTAAACTGTGATTGTATCTTGGGGTCGGGTTGTCGTGGGGCGTTGCTAAACCTAACTTATGGATAACTTCTTGTACCACATCACCTTCGTATTTAAAGGTTGAAACGTTGTTTTTACCAAACAGTGTTTGGCATTCGGTGACAAAGCCTTGATAGTCTAAATGTTGAGAAAACCATTTAATCTCTAACATTTCAGCAAAGGATAAGTCTTTGCCATAACACGGGTTGTTTTCAATTTGTGGGTTGCGAATGCATTGTTTGTAATAGTTTTCAATAAAGTCGAGTGGTTCACGAAACCATACCCATATTTCAATATCGAAAAGCTTCCCCAGCTCAGATAAAAACGCTTTTGATTCATCAGGAAAGTCCCACCAGTAATTATAAATGCCTTCAGAAGACAGAATAATGGTGTGGGTTTCTTGTTTAACCTGCGAGATTATATTCTTAAAGTTTTCTAGGAAGTATTCCAAGTGTGTAGTGACTAAGTTTTTCTCAAACCACTGGTGTTTTGGCGCGTTGGGGTTATCTATACTTTCAAGATTGTGCGGGTAGAGAATCCCTTTTCCTCTAAGCTTACGTTGCTTTTTATCGAGGTAGGTTTGAATGCTCGTAGTGCCCGTTTTTGGCGTGCCAGCATGGATGATTAGCTTTAGTGGTTGTGGTCGTTTTGGTGATTTTAAAAGCTCGGCTAATTCGTTGGCAAAATGAATACTTGGTTTTTCCATTACGGTAAAAAGCCTCTAAAAATAGGGGTGGACGTAATGATATATGTTTTGCGTTGAGTTTAGCCGAATAATGAAGTTTATTTTACTCAGATTGCATTATTAGTAAGTTAAGAAAAAAGTCCCCTCCACCTAGCAGAGGGAGGGTTAGGACAATCGGCGAATCAATCACCACAATTTGTTGCCCTTTGGTGAGCGCAGAATTATTGACTACGGGTTGATTCGGCTTGTCTGCAAAAGTCACTCCTGTTGAGTGATCCGGACAATAACCGTTTGGGTTCTTCTTTAAATAATCTTGATGATAACCCTCAGCAGGGAAGAACGTTGTGAGGGGTTTTACTTTGGTGACGATTTTTTATTATTCTTGAAGTGCGATTGATGCCATTTTCATCGTGCTTTCAAATGATTCCGCGCCCGCAATAAATAAACCGTTATGGCAGAACATCGCATCATCAAGTCCGGTTGCTTCTTTAAGCTCTGCGCCAGAAAGACCAGCCCATTCTTTAGGCAGTGGTTTTCTGTTTTCGAATGAGGATTGTTCAACAGGCACTGTCTGTATTCGCCATTGACCCGTCTGAGAAGGGTAAATCATGTATAAGGCTTCTTCAGAATTTTTGAGAACCGTTTTTTTCCACGGAATGTATTTTTCCAATACAATTACACGTGGGTCTTCTGCATCCTCAATAGCTTTGGCTACAATTGATTTCGCGCTAATACCAGCATTAGCAGATGCGATAAATCGTGTTAAAAGGCGCGCTGCAAATTCTACTGCTTCATCAAAACCTGAATCAAAGTCACTCTCTTCTTGCCAGCTAGGGTTAAACATGGAAATTGTTCGGCTAAGGCTAATACCATCAACCCTTTCGCCATAGCCACAATCATCAGCATCAATCGTCGATACTAGACCCGCATCAACAGCATTGGCGACTTTTTGGTTGCCGTCACATATCTCTAAGCCATATTTCTGCCAGATTAAACCAAATGAAGAATATGGAATCCCATTCTCGCGCTCACCTGCACCCCCACGTTGATGATGATCAAAACGACCCGCATCTGCGTCATATTCACCACCGACATCTAGCACAATATCTGCCTTAGCGATAAGCTCTAAATCACGTGTGCGAATCAGCTTAAAAGAGGGGAATATACTTTTAAGTGCCGCGACACTGAAAACATCATCTGCATGAAAATTACCGTTGTGAGTTGCTATCGTTAGTTCAGTCATATGTTTTGTGTCATGTTAGAAAGGGATAATTAAGGTGTTGCTAATTAAACTTCAATATTTGGAAAGTTTTGATTAGTAAGATTTTGATGGCGGATTTTATACGAAGAGGACTAACAAAAATAGCTGAATATTAATATCTAAAGTATCAAACATAGCACCTAAATAAAAAGGCGTCTGCATTTAAGTTTATTTCACTCTGCTCTAATTATTTCATAATCGGAGTTTATTAAGCTTGCGTAGATAATCAATCGAGTCTATCCCCAATGCCGGTAAGTTAAAAAAAAGCCCCCTCCACCTAGCAGGGGGAGGGTTAGGGAGGGGGTAGAAATTCCGACTATAGTGCCATCTTTGAACCTCTACCCTCTCTTCAGCAGGGAGAGAGGGCTTACATAACAGCTTCGCACTATGGAAAGCCATAACAGATGAAAATAACCCACCCGCCTTAGAACAAGACATGGCTTAATGAAATGATGGTATGTGGTTTTTTACTGTCACCGAAACAATAGCACTTTTAATAAGTCAAAAAATGTACGTCATGCTTACTGTTCTTGTTAGGGTTTTTAATTTACCAAATTGACAAATATTGAAACCAGCACTATGGTTCTTACATTAATCTTACTTCTATTGGTTTTACTATGAATACAACAAAACTATCTAGCAAAGGGCTAGTTTTTTCAGACGCTATGCATATAACTCAATGCCAACAATATGAAAAATTGTATACTTTTGATAAGAAATTTTCAGTAAGTGCAAAAGACTTGACTGATTGCGCTGTCGTTTTACCCTAACGCCCCAATAAAGCGATCCGCCGAAAAACTGGCACAAAGCTTACCGAGAAAGAAAAACTATAGCACAAGACTATAATTCACAAAGACTGAGTAGGTGGGTCTTTTTTTAATTGGCTTGTTAGCTTTTAGCGCGCAGCTATAAAAGAAAAATATTCTGCCTTAAGTTCTTTTACCTGTC
>CAZSXI010000259.1:0-3356 GCA_964611045.1 uncultured Cocleimonas sp.
CTCATTTAAGTATTTCTATCACATCGCCATGTTTTAAATGATTTGCCAAGCCTCTGGGCGTAATACCATCACTATTATGCGCATTACGACTTAAACCTCGGTTGATTAAATATGCCGCAGTTTCAGGGTGGCCAAATCGTGCCGCTCCGTGTAACGCAGTCCAGTTTTTTTCAGTTTTTGCATACAGGTCTGCTTTTTTATTTAGCAGCAATTTAACCATGGCTAAACGCCCTTTTGCTGCCGCTTCATGCAATGGGGTTTCTCTGTATTTATCTCTCGCATTTACATTTGCGCCATTGGCGATGATAACGCCAGCGAAGCCTACTTGCCCACGAGCTGCTGCTTTATGTAAAAGCGACTCGCCAATACTGTCGGTGATATTCACATCGGCTTTATTGCTCGCAAGTAATTCTGCTATTTTTACGTTGCCGTTTCGTAATACAACCTGTAATGGTGTTCCCTTTTGGCTACCCGTATTCGCATCTGCTCCATAATTAAGCAGTTTTGCAACCACATCAACCTGTGCTTTTGCAATGGCTAAATGTAGAGGCTTGCCTCCTCTACCTGATTGATTAGGATCAGCTTGGTATTTTAAAAGACGACCAACGATACCCGCATGACCTCTTTCAATAGCCAATAACAAGGCTGTCTCGCCAGAGCCACTAGAGAGATTAGCATCCGCACCATTCTCTAATAATAGTTGCACTAAACTATCATTGCCCTTTGATACTGCCATATGCAATGGTGTTCTACCTGCGCGAGTTTTGGCATTCACGTCTGCGCCATAAAGCACCAAACTATCAGCCATCTCGTCAAAGCCAAAGCGTATAGCCGTGTATAAAACAGGTTCGCCATTTGCCGCAATTGTGCTGACATCAGCACCTTGCTTTAAAAAACGCTCCGCTTCTTTTACTCTAGCCGCCATTAAATTGTCAGCCAACGCTTTATTGGTAACAGGACTTGGATTTGGGCGATAAGGGACTTTACGCTTTTTAAGACGCCCGAATTTTGATGGCGTTTTTGTTCCAGCAGTTTCAGCCGCTTTAGATGAACCTTCCCCCTCAGCATCACCCGCAACAGTTTCACCTGATGCAGCTGTTGCATCATCGTCACTGGTAGATTTTACACCGCCTGCACCACAGCCCGATAAAAGCACGACTGATAAAGACAGACCCAACAAGATTTGTAATGATTGAATAGACACTACCCTTACCCCTTTTCATTGTAGTGACCTGTATAACGATCAGGTCTCTTATTATTCCTTAGTCCGCATAATAGCGAAAATCAGGTTTTCTGTCATTCGGTAATGCTCATAATTTAAGCACCAGCATCTAAAATTACTATTACTACGTAATTGCTATCATATTTCTGTTTCTGCGTACTTATAACCCTGTACAATCCATTTCAAATTACCATTCAATAGGAAACAACCACATGATACTCAAACCCTTACACATTGTAGTCATCAGCCTGCTACTACCACTGGCTGCCTGTAATGCTAAATCATCATCTGCAACACCTGTTACTACAAAATCAGCAGAACCTATCCCTCAAACGGGTGGTTATAGCAATATTGATAATGCTTTTCTTAAAGACTTAATTGCCAATGGCGTAACGGTTGTTGATATTCGTCGCCCAGAGGAATGGCAACAAACAGGTATCGTAAAAGGGAGCAAAACAATTACTTTTTTCGATCACACTGGGCGAATCAACCCCAACTTTTTATCTGAATTTACGGCTATCGCCAAACCTGATCAGCCAGTTGCTTTAATTTGCCGAACAGGCAGTAGAACACAAGCTGCCAGCCAAGCAGTAGCACAACAGCTAGGTTACAAAAATGTGATGAATGTTACGCACGGCATTACAGGTTGGATTGCTGAAAGGCGCCCTGTGGTGAAGTACCAGAAGTAAGCATGAATATGAATGCGACGAGGTTGTTCTCATCGCCTTCATATTCAATCCAACGGCACAAAGTTCAAAATAGCATCCAATTGCTCATCGCTAAAGAGCTCCTCAATAATGGGAAACAATTCTCGCTCTTCCACTCGTGTGTGATTTTTTAACACCAAAGCAAACTTTGCCAAATCGTCTCTCGCTGTTTCGAGAGTAAGTTTTGGAATCAACATGCGAATAAGCCCGTGCTCTTTTAACAACGTCGTCGCGATACCGATATGCTCGTTATACTGTCTAAATATTAATGAAAAAATGGTGCGCTCTTCATGCTGAAAATGTAATTCAAGTTCCTCATCATAATATTGAGTAACGGCTTTTATCGCTTCTAATAAATCAGCTTCACTGCCATCCTCTGCAATTTCTGCATACCGCTTCGCCATAACAAGTGACACATGATGCTCTCGTGATAGCTTTTGTAATTGTTCTGCTCGTTTCATTTATTTGTGCCAATTTTTGTAAAACCGAAATTATAAAGCAGTAAATGCCTTTAATCATAGTGAGACCTTTGCATGAGAGAGATAACGGATAAAAAATGCTTAAATTTCCCAGCTTTTACCTAAAAATTCAGTCAATAGCCCTGCTCACTAAAGTATAAGCTCTGCAAGCAGTCGCTAAATTTACCTCTTTTTTAAGAAAAACCTGTAAAATTACGCTATTTTTTCTCTCGTCATTCTCTCATGCGAAGGTCTCAGTCTGTTAGAATACGACGAAAGTTATCTGACTCAGGGAAAGAGCATGCTTAACAACAAAAAATCAACTTCGCTAATATCTCAAATAATTACCCTGTTAATTATTTCTGCAAGCATGGTCACAAGTGCACAAGCGAAAACCGAACAACAGATTGTTTTTCTCGATGCTTCAGGAATCCCCATTCCTAACGACATTCTATTATCACTGAGCACCAGCACTAAAAAGTCCAGCAAATCTCAAGAGAAAGAAAGTGAGACTAATAAAAGCACTCAGAAAAAACTAAAACCTAAAAAGACATACCAAGATAATCCTGAGCTAGAAGAAGAGCTTTTTCATGCGATGAAAGCAGGAAAGGTTGCACGAGTAGACCAACTATTAAAAGCCCGTATCCGACCCACTTATAAAAACTACAAAGGTGAAACCCCTTTAGGCATTGCGGTATCGCGAGGCTGGGCATCCATGGTCATCAAACTGCTAAAAAGCGGGGCGGATATAAAAGAAGAAGGCGCACGAGGCGTTACCTTACTCCATACCGCCAGCTCACGCGGCATGACCGATGTAGCAAAAGTCCTCATCAAAAATGGCCTTAACCCGAATAAAAAAACCGATAAAAATTGGACACCACTTCACGTAGCCGCCAGATACGGCCATTGGCAACTGGTTCAATACTACATTCAAATAGGTGTTGACCCAGATGTACGAAATTCAGATGG
>CAZSXI010000260.1:0-3286 GCA_964611045.1 uncultured Cocleimonas sp.
ATAATAAAGCTACCATCTTTAGTAAATAACTTAAAACGTATAATTTTACTGTGATCTAAAACAATGGGCGCTCTAATCTCAATATTCTCAATTTCCCATTGCTTCTTTTGCTTATTATCATCGTTAGCAAACCATGCTTCTGACGCAGCTAGTGCCATTTCAACATAAGCTGCAGCAGGGAAAATAGCGCCCCCATCAACGACATGATCGCCTAAATAACTTAGTAAATTAGTATCAACCTGATTTTCCCAGCAAGCATCATAATCTTTAAGACGATAACCCAGTAATGGATGTTCACGGTGACGATTTACTAAATCATTACCCTCTGGTGTTAAGGTATACCAATGTTTTTCTCTTTGCCAAGGATATGCTGGTAATCTAACCACATTAGCATTATCAGGGAATACGCAGTTATCATTCAACGGACAACCTGCCAAATAACAATCGTATAATGCATTAAATAATGCCGTTTTTGATTCCCCTTGACGTTTTATAGTGGGGAGCGCTATCGTTATAAGTTCTTTTTCTCGGCTACACTCGTTCACATAAGTGCGTAAAACTGGGTGTGGCCCTATTTCTAAAAATACTTTGTAACCATCATCCAATAAGCTTTCCATTGCAGAGCCGAATAAAACAGGCTGACGGATATTATCCCACCAATAATCAGCACCTAACGCTTCCCCTGCTAAAATATTACCTGTTACGGTGGAATAAAAAGTACGATTTGCATCCTCTAGCTTCAAACCTATGAGTGATTGCTTAATTTCGCCTTCAACAGGATCCATTGCAGGGCTATGAAAAGCATAATCAAGGTCTAATATTCGATAGAAAACACCACGCTCTTCAAAATATTCTGCAAGAGTCTCTAGTGCTTTTAATGCCCCCGATAAAGTAATCGATTTAGGGCTATTTATCCCTGCAATACTGACATCAGCTGTAATATCAAGCTCATTCAAAATAGACTTGATATCATCATTAGAAATACCCGCCGCCGCCATACGACCCGCACCTTGCGTTTTACCCTGTGCGTGACTGCGTTGATAGATGACTCTAACTGCTTCTTCTAAACTCAATACTCCCGATGCCCAAGCTGCCGCGACCTCACCTACACTATGACCAATTACTGCATCTGCCATGAGCCCTTTTGACTCTAGCACGCGCATAATACCTACTTGCAAAGCAAACAAAAGAGGCTGCGCAATTTCAGTTAGTTGTAAGCGTGACTCTTCTGATGTCGCATTGAATTCATCAACTAGCGATATATCATCATAAACACTCAAGAAGGTATTTATTTCTTCAACTGCTTCTTTAAAAAGTGGCTCAGTTCTTAATAACTCACAACCCATACCCTGCCATTGAGAACCGTTGCCTGAGAAAACTAAAGCAAGCTTTGTAGGTTCTGCCGAAGAATTTAGTTTATTGGTAGCTGTAGCACCCGTATGGATTTCACCCAAAGAAAAAGCGTGTAGACACTCAATAACATCGTGTAACACTTCTCCATGTATCGCTAAACCATGACTTAACTGCTGTCGCTTAGTGTAAGAAGTCCATGCAAGATCATTATAATCCACACCCTCCTGCTGAAGTAGGTCGCGGTATTGCCCAGCCATTGCCCGTAAAGCACTAGTACTATCAGCTGATAAAAATAAAGGCTTATCTATCGATTGGTTTATATCAGCGGGTACTGAAGCGACAGATGAAGTATCTGAGGTCTGCTTATATTCTTCAACAATGGCGTGTGCATTTGCACCACCAAAACCGAAAGAGTTAACCCCCATCAACAAAGGCTTTTCAGATTCATTGAGTGGAGTGAAATCTGTCACCACGAATAATTTATCACCCTCAAAGTCAATATGAGGATTCGGCTCGTTAAAGTGTAATGATGGTGGAATTGCCCTGTTTTTTAAGCTTAAAACAACCTTTAAAAGCCCAGCCATTCCAGAAGCTGTCTCAAGGTGTCCTAAATTCGTTTTTGCAGAACCTATTGGTAATGGCTTTTTACGAGGTTTTCCCAATACTTTTGCTAAGGCTCCTGCTTCTAAAGGATCACCTACTGCTGTTCCTGTTCCATGAGCTTCTAGGTAATCTAGCTCATCAGGGTTAATTCCTGCACCCTCATAAACTCGTTGCAATAAGCTCGCTTGCCCTTCTGTACTTGGAAGCGTAATACCGTTGGTTTTACCATCACTATTAATACCCGTATTTATGATAACCGCATGTATTGGATCACCATCTCTCTCGGCATCTTCTAAAGGTTTTAGGTATAAAACAGCAGAACCTTCTGAGCGAACATAACCATCACCCGTTGCATCAAATGCTCGACAACGACCCTGCGGAGAAAGCATTGAGGCCTTTGAAAAACCAACAAAGCCAAACGGATGCAATAGCATGTTCACACCACCCGTTATTGCAGTGGATGCATCCCCATTCCAAATTGCATTACACGCTTGGTGTAACGCCACTAATGATGATGAACAAGCTGTATCAACTGACACACTGGGTCCGTGCAAATCAAAAATATAAGAAATACGATTTGAGGCGATACTGGCTGTATTACCTGTCATAGAATATGGATCAAGCGAACTTAAATCATCCATACGACGATGTGCGTAATCCGTACTCGCTATACCAATATAAACCGCACAATCAGAGCCTGCAAGTGATTCAGGGACTTGTTGCCCATCTTCCAAAGCTTCCCATGTTAGTTCTAGCAACAAACGTTGCTGAGGATCCATCTGTGCAGCTTCACGTGGGGAAATACCAAAAAAGCTGGCATCAAACTCATCTACCTGCGGCAGAACACCTGCAGCAAAAGTATAACTTTTACCGGGTTCTTTTTTATCAGGGTGTTGGTAAAAATTGGTTCCCCAACGTTCAGAACTTACTTCTGTAACAACATCCTTGCCATTTTTTAAAACATCCCAGTAAGCATCTGGAGAACTTGCCTCACCTGGAAATCGGCAAGCCATACCGACAATTGCTATTTTCTTTTTTTGATTTGACAAAGAGTTATCCTTGAGAATAGTTCGCGACCAAATTTATGAGTAGAATTCTACACGATTATAACTTATCTGTGGAGACCTTTGCATGAGAGTATGGCGAGAGCAAAATATGCGTAATTATTCCTGTTCTTCCTAAAAAGGAGATTAATAGCATGGCTATTGACCGTTTTTTTAGGAAGAATAGGGAGAATTCAAGCTATTTTTATCCGCCATACCTCTCATACAAAGGTCTTCTATTACTTTCAGCTCATTAGATAGGTCTATTAATCACACAGATCATCAAT
>CAZSXI010000261.1:0-3267 GCA_964611045.1 uncultured Cocleimonas sp.
CTTGCCGTTTGTTTTTTAAACGGACAACTTGATTATTAGAGTGAAACCGTTGCTGATTTGTATTCTTGAAAATGTACAAAACAGCATAAAACAGGGGGGGTGGACTATTAAATACTTACAAATTCATCCAAATTAGACTCATTCAGCTCTAATTTATCTATTTTTATATATGCCACACCTTCATCAAGTGAGATAGCCGCTTGTTTTACGCCTTTGATGGTTAATAATTGCTGTGTTGTTTTATCTATATCACTCAATAATTCTTTTTTAAGCTTTAATATTTGGGTTTTATAAAAATCTGGCTTTGGTAGGCTGAGTGCAACCAGTAATAACAGTGCCGCAATCACCGAACCAAAGATAAATACCCCTGAAATCCCCCACTGCTGAAGTACCAAGCCTCCGATTACACCACCGACAAAAATCCCAAAAAATTGTGAGGTGGAATACACGCCCATCGCTGTGCCTTTGTTATTCACATCAGAATATTTAGCCACCAGAGAGGGTTGTACGGCTTCTAAAAAGTTAAAGCCGATGAAGAATATGAGGAAGGAAATCATCAAGGGGTAAAATTGAAATTGCGTAATGCCGAGCAAAGCTTGTGATAATAATAGTAAAACTACGGCTATTATAAACACGACTTTAATCTTGCGAAACTTTTCGGCAATGATAATCATAGGCAATGAAAAAATCATCGAAATGGCTAAAACAGGCAGATAAATTTTCCAGTGCTCTGTACCAGCCAGCTGTAACTGATCTCTAAAAATCAGTGGTAACACACTAAAGTTTGCCGTCATTAATAGGTGTAACAAAAATACGCTGGCGTTCATTCTCAATAATGTACCTTGCTTGAGAACGGGTTTTATATAGGCACTAATAATGCCTGCATCGCGGTGTATTTTGGTTTGTTTGGGAGTAGGGACGGTAAAGGTGATAAGTAAGATTCCTACAACCGCAAGCAGTGCCGTTATCCAAAACACACCTGAAAGCCCTGACCATTGGCTAATTAAGGGGCCAATTACCATTGCTACGGCAAAGGAAATACCGATACTCATGCCGATAAATGCCATGACTTTTGCGCGGTGATCCTCACGGCTTAAATCAGCGGCTAATGCCATGGTGGTTGCGGCAATTGCGCCACTGCCCTGAATGGCTCGCCCGATAATAATAATGTAAATATCATCTGACAACGCAGCGATAACACTACCTAATGCAAAGACTAATAATCCTCCGATGATGACAGGTTTCCGTCCAATTTTGTCAGAGAGTAAACCGAGTGGGATTTGGAGTAATGCTTGGGTTAAGCCGTAAATTCCAATGGTTAAGCCAATCAGGAAAGGTGTGGCGTTGTTTAGCTCTTGTGCGAACAATGGCAAGATGGGGAGAATCATAAATAGCCCGAGCATACGCACGGCAAATACTGCCGCGAGTGAGGCGGCTGTTCGTTTTTCTAAACTATTCATAAAGTCACAAAAAGCTGTATTTTCTCCCTCTCCCTAGCAGGGGGAGGCTGGGGAGGGGTAGATATGGTTGAAGCATTGGAACACGCTCGAACTTTCTATCCCTTTCCAACCCTCCCCATGCTAAGTAGAGGGGTTTTTTAATTTAAAGAGGTTGCCAAATTTGGAACAAGACGGCGATAATAGCAGATAACCCCCTTGCAATAATTGATTTCTGGCAACTATGTTGACAACTATAAATGAATAAAATTTCTCTACGCGGTGCGCGCACCCATAACCTCAAAAATATTGATTTAGATTTACCCCGCGACAAGCTCATTGTCATCACGGGTTTATCAGGTTCAGGTAAATCATCACTTGCGTTCGATACGATTTTTGCCGAAGGTCAGCGCCGTTATGTCGAGTCACTTTCTGCCTATGCGCGCCAGTTTTTATCGGTGATGGAAAAACCCGATTTAGATCACATCGAAGGTTTATCACCTGCAATTTCTATCGAGCAAAAAACCACCTCGCATAACCCACGATCTACGGTGGGAACAATCACTGAAATTTACGATTATCTGCGTTTATTGTATGCGCGCGCGGGTGAGCCACGTTGCCCTGAACACGGCACCGAGCTAAACGCACAAACGGTCAGCGAAATGGTTGACCAGATCATGACGTTGCCCAAAGACAGTAAGCTGATGATGCTTGCGCCTGTGGTTCGTGATCGCAAGGGTGAGCATATTCAGCTGTTTGAAGAACTAAAAAGCCAAGGGTTTTTGAGGGTAAGAATCGATAAGATTGTTTATGATTTGGATGATGTTCCCAAGCTAGAGCTACGCATTAAACACACGGTTGAAGTGGTGGTTGATCGCTTTAAAATCCGCCCTGATTTAGAACTGCGTTTGGCAGAATCGTTAGAAACAACCTTGCGCTTAGCCGATGGTTTGGCTGTGATTGCATGGATGGATGAGGGTGATGCTAAAAGTAACGATGAAATTCTCTTTTCCGCTAACTACGCCTGTAATCTTTGTGGTTATTCACTGCAAGAATTAGAGCCACGTTTGTTCTCGTTTAATAGCCCATCGGGTGCGTGTCCAACCTGTGATGGTTTGGGTGTAGAACAGATTTTTGATGTTGAACAGGTGGTGACTAAACCTCAGTCGAGCCTCACTGATGGTGCAATACGAGGCTGGGATAAACGCAACCATTATTATTTTCACATGATTACATCCTTAGCCGATCATTATGATTTTGATGTGGAAACACCGTATCAAAACTTGCCAAAAAAGATCCAAAAAATATTATTATATGGCAGTGGACGAACTAAAATACATTTCACCTATGAGGGTAGAAAAGGGCAGACCTTTAATCGCACCCACGCGTTTGAGGGGATTATTCACAATCTAGAACGACGTTATAAAGAGACAGACTCTAACTCAGTGCGTGAAGACATGATTAAATATATGTCGGTGCAACAATGTGGTGAATGTAATGGTTTACGCCTCAGAGAATCTGCTCGCCATGTCTTTATTACAGAAGTAAATTTACCCTCAATTACCGACATGGCAATTGGTGACAGCTTCAAGTTTTTTAACGATATAAAGCTCGAAGGCAAGCAAGGAGAAATCGCCGATAAAATTATCAAAGAAATCAAATTGCGTTTAGAGTTTTTGGTGAATGTGGGTTTAGATTATTTAACCCTAAGCCGAAGCTCAGAAACTTTATCAGGCGGAGAAGCTCAGCGCATACGTTTAGCATCACAAATCGGTGCAGGCTTGGTGGGCGTGATGTATGTGTTGGATGAGCCTTCGATAGGCTTGCACCA
>CAZSXI010000262.1:0-3259 GCA_964611045.1 uncultured Cocleimonas sp.
TTATTCGCTTCTTCTCTAAAGTCATCTTTATCAATAAAGATTTCGCGGGTAAATATTAATGTACGCGTTCCCATCTCTTCATTTTGCGGATGTACAGGCGCTGTCATGTATTCTGTTTCATCAACGGGGTAATTAATCAGCGTAACTTTTAAAGGATGCAACACACACATAGCGCGCGGTGAATTCACATTTAAGTCTTCACGCACAGCAAATTCGAGCTGACTTACATCAACCACGCCATCAACCTTCGTCACGCCCGTGCTCTCAATAAAATCACGGATAGATTTTGGCGTGTAACCACGACGGCGCATACCTGAAATGGTCGGCATTCTGGGGTCATCCCAGCCACTAACAACATTTTCATCCACCAACTGTTTTAACTTTCGTTTGCTGGTAATGGTGTAATTCACATTCAAGCGTGAAAATTCGTATTGGCGCGGTGTAGCTGGCACAGGCAAGTTGTTAATAAACCATTCGTATAAAGGACGATGCTCAACAAACTCTAGCGTACAAACCGAGTGCGTGATGCCCTCAATCGCATCGCCCTGCCCGTGTGCGTAATCATACGAAGGATAAATACACCATTTATCTCCTGTTTGATGATGCGTAGCTTTTTTGATGCGATAGATAATGGGATCACGCAATTGCATATTGGGACTAGCCATATCAATCTTTACGCGTAGCGCACAAGCACCCTCTTCGTATTCGCCTGCACGCATCTTTTCAAACTCTTCCAAGTTCTCTTCCACACTGCGGTCACGATAAGGGCTATCTTTACCCGCTTCTTTTAATGAACCTCGGTATGTGCGCGTCTCTTCTTGATTAAGATGACAAACATAAGCTTTCTCAGTTTTAATCAACTCGACTGCCCACGCATGAAGCTGATCAAAATAGTCGGAGGTATAATGAATATCCCCTTCCCATTTAAAACCTAACCACTCAACATCACGTTTGATCGACTCAACATACTCAACATCTTCCTTTTCAGGATTAGTATCATCAAAACGTAAATTACACACACCGCCAAACTTTTTAGCCAAACCAAAGTTTAGGCAAATAGACTTAGCATGACCAATGTGCAAATAACCGTTAGGCTCAGGTGGAAAGCGTGTGTGTACCTGCTTAGTCTTACCCGAAGCTAAATCTTCTGTGATTATTTTTTCAATGAAATTCAGTGGTTTTTTATCGTCGCTCATAGTTCTTTGTCTTTAATTAGGTGTTTTTTACTGTTAGGAAAGTAGCAATTATAGTGTGTAAGGCACACGAACCGCAGGATCATCTTCTAAAAAATCTTTGGTATTTCGTGTAATCAATAAGGCATTTTCAACTTCTGCACTTGCTTGAATGATTGCATCGGGCAGGCGTATTTTAGACTTCAATAAGGACTCTCTACGAATTTCAACAGACCTCTCTGAAACATCTGGGGTTACTGAAACCTGCTCAAACTGAGATAGAAAACGTCGCACTTTTAGCTCATCTTGTTTTGATGTACCTACCATCACTTCCATCCAAGTAATGGTACTAATCAGTTTTACAGAATACCTTTCGATCTCTTGTTTTGCTTGAACAAAACCATTGAGATAGTCGATTAAAATATTTGAATCAAAAAGTGCTTTCACCCGTTAGCCCTACCACTCATCTCTCAATTTATTTTGATATTCAACGCCATCCACATGCTTATCTTTCCATAAGCCAAAAGCATCCGTTTGTTTCACTTGATAACGCGCGAGGTATTCACTGATTGCTCGTCTAATCAATTCCGCACGTGAAATATTTTCTTGCTCAACTAGATTTGATAATAAATCAATCTGTGTATCTGGAATATCAATAATTGTTCTCATAATAGGCTCCGATTCTCTCTCTTTAATGATTTTATCATAATCACACCACTTAGTCATCACTATCATGATGATGATGATGTTTTTTTCATCTTCTTGAGATAAGTTCTTTTTCTAGAGATTCTAAGCGGGCTAATATTGCCCGCGTATCTTCACGGATGTGCTTCAACTCTGCGGCTTCACCTATATCATTCTCTAAGTTATAAGCATCATGCTCACTCTGCATTCGTTCAATAACAATACCAATCATCATATTCAAAAATACGAATGCATTGAGGAAGATAAAGGTTAAGTAGAAAATCCACGACAAAGGATAAACCCCCATCGTTTCATACATTACATCCGTCCAATCCTCAAAGGTAACAACGCGGAATAAAGTGAGCATCGAAACTAAAATATCACCCCACAACGTTGGGTTGATTTCATCAAATAATAGGCTACCTACAGCAGCGTAAATATAGAAGATAATAAACATGAGTAAAAGAACATAGCCCATTGGTGGCAAAGCTTTTATTAACGCGGAAATTAAAATTCTCAGTTCAGGAATAATCGAAATCAAACGCAATACCCGGAAGATTCTTACCAAACGTGCAAGCAACACAACTTCAGAATCATCAATGGGGATTAGACTCACTGCAACGATTAAGGTATCAAAAATATTCCAGCCCTTTTTGAAGAATGATAACGATGGCCCACTCGCCAAAAACCGCACAGTAATCTCAAACAAAAACAGGTACGTAATTGCTACATCAATCCACGTCAATAATTGAATATAAGATGGATCAACATCGTAAGTTTTCACTCCTATCATCAATGCTGAGATAATAATGACGGTTACTATAAACAGTTGGAAAAACTTATTATTACTCAAAGTATCCAAGGTCTTAATAATACTGCTAGCTTGCATGAAATCGTCCAGTAAATGTAATGAGCGAAGGATTATAAGCAATTGAACAGCGGTGTATATATCCAAATTCACGTACAAAACGCCTAAAAACAGGGGGGGGTGGACTTATAAAGTGCTACTTTATAAGTCCACCCCCCCCTGTTTTTAGGCGTTTTGTACGTTAAATATTAACTGCCATGCCCTTCTGCGTAACCTTTTTTGCGTATCGCCACGACGCACTCTATCTTTGTGCACATGACTCCATCTTTTCGGAACAATGCATATTCAAACGTAGGTGTACTGCGCCCTCTTTCTGCCAGTTCTTTAAATATCTCTTCTTCTTTTTCGATGGGGAAATCAAACCGTAACTCTAAATCAGAATTCCCTGGTTTTTGAAAATCCACAGTGAGGCGGCGCGTCCACACATGGTATTCGGTAAAAACTCTGGCGCAAGCCAACGGTGCTATAGGGTCTGCAAGTGATGCTTGAAAACCACCAAACATACTCCCACCCATATTTCGTGAAATCCAAGTCA
>CAZSXI010000263.1:0-3239 GCA_964611045.1 uncultured Cocleimonas sp.
CAATCGAAGCCAATGAGTCATCAGCAAATAATAAAATAGTAACAACACTTGAAAAACCCAGCGATACCGCAACGGGTACGCCAATCATCATGCTAAAAAAGAGCAAAAAGAATAATGTAGGGATGACATAAGATTCCATTACTTAGCCCCTCCCTTTCTTAATTCTTCCGCACGAATTTGCGCCGCAAGCTCTAGGCTTTCTTCTAACTCATCTATATGAGAGAAGCCTTCTGCTTCCCCTTTAAAAATTTTTATCAGCAGTTGTAAAAATCGAAAGATTAAGAATAAAAAACCAAGAAAAATAATACTTTCAGAGACCCATCGCTGAACTTCCAAATCTTCCATTTCTATATTTATTTGTTTAAGTTTAGCGAGATAATTCCACGCACCCACCATAAATATCACGCAGTAAGCCAAACAGATGGCAATCGATAACACGCCCAGTGTTTGGCGAGTCCTTTTAGGAAATAGTTGCACAAAACTATCCACGCCAATATGCGCGCCTACTTTAACGCCATAGGATGCACCAAATAGCACAAACCACGCCATCATATACAGCGTTACTTCTTGCGACCAATCGATACCTGTATTAAAACCAAAGCGTAAAACCACTTCAGAAAATACCAGCAGGGTCATCCCTACTAATAATAAAGAGAGAAAATTCTCTTCAAACTTATTGATAAAATTGCCAAACATTTGAAACCCCTGCGCAGGTTGCTTTTGTAGAAAATTAAAATTAAAAAAAACGCCCTCCTTTCGGAGAGCGCTTTGATGTACTAGTACATCACTAATTACTCTTTGTTAGCGGCAATCGCTGCTGCTAATAAATCTTTACCAACGATCTCTTCAAACTCTTTCCAAACTGGCTTCATCGCATCTTTCCATAGTTGACGCTGTTCCTTCGTAAGCTCAATCACGTTAGTGCGCTTGCTATCAATAACTGCTTGCTTATCACTCTGTGATTTTTCAGCTGCTACTTTATTACCTAAAACCACTGCCTCATCCAATGCTTTTTTAAGCTCTGTACGCACATCAGCATCTAAACCATTCCAAAATTCAGCCGATGTAACCACCATGTAATCCAAAAGACCATGGTCTGATGATGTGATGTTATCTTGCACTTCGTGGAATTTTTTTGAGTAAATATTAGACCAAGTATTTTCCTGACCATCTATCGCCTTCGTTTGTAACAGTGTGAACACTTCAGAATAAGGTTTTTTAAGCGGCGTTGCGCCCACTGCTTTAAATTGTGCCGATAATACGTCAGATGACATAATACGGAACTTAAGACCTTTAGCATCCGCAGGTACATGCAATGGCTTTGACGCTGACATCTGCTTCATACCATTGTGCATATAACCTAAACCAATAAGACCTTTTGACTCAACAGATTTTAAAAGTGCCTGACCCGCATCGCTTGACTGAAAGCGCTCTGCTGCCGCCATATCGTCAAACAAGAACGGTAGGTCAAAAATCTGTAACGTCTTGGTGTACTTCTTAAACTTAGAAAGAGATGGAGCCGCTAATTGAACATCGCCCAGTAGTATTGCCTCAAGTACTTTGTTATCGCCAAATAATTGACCGTTTGGAAAAACGACCACTTCTACTTTTCCTTTTAAACGCTCAGCAACTAGTTTTTTAAACTCAATTGCCATTTGTCCTTTAGGAGTATTCTCCGCAACAACGTGCGAAAACTTTAATTTGATGGGTGCAGCTTGCACTGCCACTGTGAACGACAAAATTGCCGCTGTCGTTAAACCTATTAATGTCTTTTTCATTTGCTTGTTCATTAGATATATTCTCCTTTGAGTGAACTCTAATTATTTTTTTAACTTCTATAATTTAGAAGGGGTAAGTTATTCATTAACTCACGTAAGTTAAAGCACGGACTGTGCCAATAAACAGTTTATCCTTCTTAATAACGCGTGGTATTTAGCTAACTTATTGATATTACAAAAGAGTGTAGGTGAAAAATTAAGAGTAATTTTATTTTAAATGGATTATTTTGAGATGGGCTAGCATTAGATTGGCGAAACTTCGCCATTTTTCATCAATGAATAGGGGGGATTCCGCTTTTCATGAGACCTTTGCACGAGTCGGTGGCGAAAAAAAGATCGAGTGTAATTTCACTGATTGAGGCGGAAAATGAAGCGAATAACGCATTATTAGAAAGTTTTCCAACGAAAACCCATGGGAATTCACCGTTTTTACTCGTCATTCGACTGGTGCAAAGGTCTCTCTTAACAACCCCAAAAGTCTAGACAACTTATCTCTGCTCCTTCATCTGAAACATTTGAATTTCTTTGATTTTCTGCTACCTTATATTTAATAATTAGATTAAATAATAATGATGGGGCTTGTAAAACAATGATATTCAACGAGTTAAAGTGGGCTAACTTATTAGTTATCTCAATTTTCATGCTTTCAGCGTGCGGGGGTAGCTCTACAAGTTCGCTTACCGTGCAGGATCAAGCCATTGAAAAAATCGCAAACTTTGCAAAAGATGGTGTTACCTCCCCCAAATTAAAAGACTATGAAAATGCAGGTTTAACGGGGGTAAATAAAGATAATTTAGACGAGTTAAACAGCATCGTTGAGAGCCTCATATATGAGGATGTTGATACACGGGAAGAGCTCCAAGCCATTCTTGATGAGCTTAATATATTACTGCCAGATACCACCAAGCCTGTCATCGTTTTAAATGGAAATGCTACGCTCACCCTCATAAAAGGGAGTCATTATACTGAAGCGGGGGCAACCGCAACCGATGATAGAGACGGGGTTGTTACTGTTGAAATTAAAGGTACTGTCGATACCACTAAAATTGGTACTTACAGCATTACCTATACGGCGGAAGATAAGGCCAAAAATAAAGCAACAATAACAAGAACAGTTATAGTTAACCCTCCTGTTAGTCATAGAACCTATGGCATTGCAGGCTCAAGTACAATTGCAGCGTCTATTGAAGAATCTGTACATGGAAACTCAACTATCATAATGCCCGAGGGTATTACTGCAGAAGACCCTGTGCCTGTCGTCTTCTTTGCCCCTGGGTTCAAAAATACAAATTATACAGATTATCAGACATTACTGAACTTCATCGCCAGTCATGGCTATGCCGTTATCTTTGCTAATGACACCAATGGGTTTAGTCCATCTGTTTTAATGGCACATATAAAACAAATGGTGGATAACCCTGCAATCAAGCCCTTGCTAGACACCTCAAGAATAGGTGTTAT
>CAZSXI010000264.1:0-3222 GCA_964611045.1 uncultured Cocleimonas sp.
AAAAAAATATACTTTTCATCATGGTGGATCAATGGAGAGGCGATTGCTTATCTGCCGTAGGTCACCCCCATCTCAAGACGCCCAATATTGATGCACTTGCTG
The DNA here is from genome assembly GCA_964611045.1 of uncultured Cocleimonas sp. GTDB lineage: Bacteria > Pseudomonadota > Gammaproteobacteria > Thiotrichales > Thiotrichaceae > Cocleimonas. The sequence goes on from CAZSXI010000264.1 coordinate 103, forward strand.
ATGATGGAGTTCTCTTTAAACAACATTATGCCCAAGCTACTCCCTGTGGACCTTCCCGTGCAAGTGTTTATACCGGTCTGTATATGCACAATCATCGTTCCCTTCGCAATGGAACGCCATTAGATTCTCGCCATACCAATGTTGCCTTAGAAGCTCGTAAATCAGGTTATAACCCCGCATTATTTGGTTATACCGATACCTGTCTTGATCCGCGCCAATATCCATCTCAAGACGTCGCACTACAAACTTACGAAAATCCATTACCTGGCTTTAATCCTGTTTGTCATGTGGATAGCGCGGCAAAAAACTGGCTCGCTGATCTCAAAGAAAAAGGTTATCAAGTAGATAATGCAAAAGGTATGTTTAAACCTGATTCTGAGGCTGGTGAATTTAAAAATAAAGGTAAGACCTTTGCCCCTGCTAAATTTAAAGCAGAGGACAGTAGAGCTGCTTTTCTCGTAAGAGAAGCAATCAAATATCTTTCAGTACGACAAGATAAACCGTGGTTTATGCATGTGTCATTTCTTTCTCCACATCCGCCTTACATAGCTCCCAGCCCTTTTCATGAACAATATGACGCGGATGAAATGCCACTGCCTAACCGTCACGAAACACCCGAAAAAGAGGCCTCTCTGCACCCTTGGATTGAGTATTATATTTACAATCAATCGGGTACTAATTACACAGACGGTACGCTAGCCTCTGAGAATATTTCACTTTCTGAACGTGAGCTACGTCAAATCAAGGCAACGTATTTGGGCATGATGTCCGAGATTGATTCACAAGTAGGCAGGCTAATTAATTACCTTAAAGAGATCAATGTTTACGATAACACCCTTATTATTTTCACTTCAGATCATGGCGATATGCAAGGTGATCACTGGATGTTATCAAAGCCGGGGCCTTTTGATCAAGCATTCCATATCCCTCTTATAATACGTGACCCTTCATCTGCGGCAAATAAATCACGAGGATCGCAAGTCGAAGCATTCACGGAAAGTATTGATATTATGCCCACCATTCTGGACGCTATCGGACAAGATATCCCAACCCAATGCGATGGCTCTTCTCTTTTACCGTTTAGCCGTGATCAACAACCAAAAGATTGGCGACAGGAATATCATGCAGAGTTCGATTTAAGAAGCCCCTACGACTATGGTGATGAGGTTCCATTTGGTTTGGAAAAAGAAAAATGCATGGTTAATATTATTCGTGGTGAAAGATATAAGTACGTTCATTTTTCTGGGCTGCCGCCGTTATTTTTTGATCTTAAAGATGACCCGCATGAATACATAAATAGGTATAACGATCCAAATTATCAATCAAGAGTGCTTGAATACGCTGATAAAATGCTGACTTGGCGCATGGAACATGATGACACCGCATTAACAGATATACATTTGGGTGATGAATAATAGGTAAACAGTAATGAAAGCACTCGTAAAAAAATATGCTAAAAAAGGTTTGTGGTTAGAAGATGTTCCAAAACCTGAAATCGGCAATAACGATGTTCTGATTAAAGTTCAAAAGACCGCAATCTGCGGTACGGATATTCATATTTATAATTGGGACGAATGGGCGCAAAAAAACATTCCTACGCCCATGACTATCGGTCATGAATTTGCTGGCGTTATAGTAGAACTTGGTCTAAACGTAACCGACTTGGAGATTGGGGATATTGTATCTGGTGAAGGCCACATCGTTTGTGACCGTTGTCGAAATTGTCTTGCGGGTCGTCGTCACCTTTGCCCTAATACTATAGGTGTAGGTGTTAATCGCACGGGTAGTTTTGCCGAATATGTAGCCATCCCTGCTAAAAACGTATTTAAACCCAGCCGTGAAATTTCAACCGACTTACTATCTTGTTTTGACCCTTACGGCAACGCAGTACACACTGCACTGTCCTTTAATATGGTCGGTGAAGATGTGTTAATCACGGGTGCTGGGCCTATTGGTATTATGGCTGCAATGGTTGCCGAACATTGTGGTGCACGCAATATTGTCATTACAGATATCAATGATTATCGTCTTGAGCTGGTTGATAAAATTGTTCCTAGAGCGATCACCATTAACGTAGAAAAAACAAAAATCACTCGCGAATTTATGCATGACATTGGTCTAAATGAAGGTTTTGATGTGGGTTTGGAAATGTCAGGCTCTCCCCATGCATTTGCTAGTATGCTGGATTTGATGATTAATGGTGGCAATATCGCAATGTTAGCCATTATGCCAGCAGGATCAGGGATTGACTGGGATCAGGTGGTCTTTAAAGGGCTGACGATTAAAGGTATTTACGGTCGAGAAATTTATGAAACTTGGTACAAAGCCTCAATGATGGTGCAAACAGGATTGCCTTTGGATAAAATTATTACGCACCGTTATCACTACACAGATTTTCAAAAAGGCTTTGATGTGATGCGCTCAGGACAATCTGGAAAAGTGATATTGGATTGGAGTGAACAGTCATGAGCTTTGCAAAATACAAAGAGGGCTTTACACAAGACTTAACAGAGATTAAAGATTCTGGTTTATGGAAAACGGAACGAGTCATTGCCAGTGAGCAAAAAAATAATATTGTGCTTGATGACGGTAGTGAAGTAATCAATATGTGCGCCAATAACTATCTAGGATTGGCAAATAATCCTGAGGTTATTCAAGCGGCAAAAGACAGTTATCAGCAGTGGGGATTCGGTTTGTCATCGGTGCGTTTTATCTGTGGTACTCAAACAATCCATAAGACGCTAGAAGCAAAACTCACTGAGTTTTTAAGCATGGAAGATACTATTCTCTATGCCGCATGTTTTGATGCGAATACGGGTCTATTTGAAACAATCCTGACAAAAGAAGATGCCATTATTTCGGATGAATTAAATCATGCATCGATTATTGACGGCGTGCGTTTGTGTAAGGCAGCACGTTATCGTTATAGAAATAATGATATGCAGGATTTGGAAGCTAAACTCATTGAGGCAACAGAGACTGGCGCAAGACGTATTCTAATCACTACTGACGGTGTTTTTTCAATGGATGGCAGCATTGCTCAACTGGGCAAAATTTGTGATTTGGCAGATAAATATAATGCCATAGTGCATCACGATGATTGTCACTCCGTAGGCTTTA
>CAZSXI010000265.1:0-3220 GCA_964611045.1 uncultured Cocleimonas sp.
AATCGGCGCACCACCACGTGGTGTAACAACCGTTCTAACCGTAACATATCCTTGCCTAGGCCCTTTCACTGAGTTTCCACTGCGAATACTTGCTCCTGCATATTTGAGCATAATCTTGCCATAGCTTCTTACTAGCATTTCACGATAAGCATTAGTAAAACGGGTTCTTTGCACCGCAGAAGCACTTCTCCAGTGCTTGCCTAAAGTTAGCTTTGACATAGCTTCAAAATCTATAAAAGGAAGCATATCTCTTCGTATCATGGCATCGAGAAATTTAGAATCAGTCTGGTATTTAGCTTTATTGACACCCAGCTCTTTCACAACGGCTGTAGTTATAGCCATCACTCTTTTTTGAGCACTAGCAACATCATTCCCTGCTGCCGTTACTGGTAAGCCTATAAACAGACTGAGACTCAACACCCAAAGGGATGCGATCTTTTTTAGATTAAACTTATTCATTTTCGCTATTTCCTTATTTTTAGCTACAAAAAATTAGAGCTTACAACGACGTGTTAGTTCCACTATTTATTGAAAATTGTTGTAAAAAACATACAGTGTAGCTAATAAGCTAATCTTTAGTTGTAAAACTAACCAAAAGCTTGCCAATAATCTCTTCCAATACTACAGCCGACTGAGTCAATATTACCGCACTGCCTTCTGCCAAAACATCATCTTCTGCACCAGGCTCAAGTGATATGTATTGCTCACCCAATAGTCCTGATGTATAAATACTTGCTTGTGTATCGCTTGGCAGATAATCAACACCCGCGTTTATGGTCATTGTTACCACAGCACGAAAAGTTTCTTTATCGTAGCCAATATTGGTAACTCTCCCTACACCCACACCTGATAGCGTCACCTTTGCCCGAGGTTGCAGACCACCCACGTTGTCAAACTGCGCGGTCACTTCGTAGCCTTTATTAGAACCTAAGCTTCCTAAATTGCTGATATTCATCGCCAACACAAAAAAGGCAACTAAAGAGGCTAATACAAACGCGCCAACAAATATTTCTGTTTTTCTTGAAGAACCCATAAAACTTACCTAATTAAAAACACCCTAATTAATAAACATCATTGCAGTTAGTACGAAATCTAAACCCAATACAGCTAACGCTGAGTAAACTACCGAATTCGTTGTTGCACGACTAACGCCTTCTGAGGTTGGCATTGCATTGTAGCCTTGATAGACAGCAATCCACGTTACGACAAAACCGAAGACAACACTCTTGATAATGCCGTTAACAATATCGTGCCGGAATTCAACCTTACTCTGCATTTGCGACCAATACGAACCCTCATCGACACCCAACCAAACACTGCCGACTAAATAACCTGCATAAATGCCTAACGCCATAAAAATAATGGTTAGCAGGGGCAGTGAAATAAAGCCTGCTAAGAATCGTGGCGTAACGATACGGCGTATGGGGTCAACTGCCATCATTTCCATACTCGCTAATTGTTCTGTAGCTTTCATCAAACCAATTTCTGCGGTTAAGGCAGAACCTGCACGACCTGAAAATAATAACGCACTTAAAACAGGGCCAAGTTCGCGAATTAAAGATAACGATACCAAAACACCTAGCGATGATTCAGCACCAAAATCAACCAAGGTTACATACCCTAGCAAGCTTAAAACCATGCCAACAAATATGGCAGAAAACACAATGATTAATAAGGACAAAACGCCAACTGAGTATAATTCTCGGATGAGCAATTGTGGTCTTAGCAAGACATCTTTGATACCCAGCAAGACTTGCCCTAAAAATAAACTGGCTCGCCCTAGGTTTGCCAAACTATCAAGAACAAAAGCACCTATTGTTTGTAGAAGATTCAAAAAACTATTTAACACCCAGAATTCCCACCCAAAATTTCATTCTCTAAAGATTCAGCAGGATAATGAAACGGCATCGGCCCATCTGGCTTACCATGCACAAATTGCTGTACAAAATCAGAATCTGAATTCATCAATTCTTCAGGAGAACCCGCAGCAGCTACCTTGCCTTCAGATAATATACAAACATAATCGGCAATCGAAAATGTCTCATGAATATCGTGCGAGACTACAATGCTCGTCATATCGAGCGATGTATTAAGTGTTTTGATTAAAGAGACGATGGTACCCAAGGTAACAGGGTCTAAGCCTGTAAATGGCTCGTCATACATCATCAGTGATGGGTCAAGCACAATCGCACGAGCCAAAGCCACACGACGCTTCATACCCCCTGATAACTCAGAAGGCATTAAGTCACGCGCACCGCGTAAACCTACTAATTCCAGTTTTAATAAAACCAGATCACGAATCATTGATTCAGGAAAATTATAATGTTCACGAATAGGAAAAGCGATATTTTCAAACACCGATAAATCAGTCAATAATGCACCCGACTGAAACAACATACCCATACGCCGACGTGCTTGATAAAGCTCTTTTCGATTAAGTGAAGGGATCTCTAAACCCTGAACATTCACGCTACCTTTAGTGGGTCTAAGCTGCCCACCAATCATGCGCAACAAGGTTGTTTTACCGGTGCCACTGGGCCCCATAATTGCAGTAATTTTACCTTTAGGAATATCTAAAGAGACACCCGAAAATATCTCACGGCCTCCACCCCAAGAAAAATGCAAATCACGAATTGTCGCTAGAGAATCTGACACGTTATTATCACGCTCTTTTCAGAGCCAAGCCCATAAGAATATTAGAACGTGATGATACGATTGTTTATAATAATTTGCTAGCACGTAGGGCTGTTTTTCTGACAAGAAACCCTAATCTGCGGATTGAACTAAAGAAGCTGTAAATACAATATACGCATTTTGCTATTTATTATATATCTGCTTTTTTTGTAATTTTCACCCTGTAATTTCGGTTCAATGATTTATTGTTCACGGTTTCTCGAGTTGACGACGCTTTTGTTCAATATCTTTCTTTTTTTTCAATAGCTTTTGCTTTAGCTAATTCTTGCTTTTGATTTTCTGATTCGATATCTACTGTGATTTTTCTGTGTTGAAATGGTCTTGATAATCTTCAATGCTGTCCATTTAGTTATATTGTTTTCCTCAGATACGGATGCTCCTCGCCAGTCACTATAATGAAACTTAACTTGGAGATTTATACCTTTCTCAAGCGTCTTTTCATTTAGTGATGCCGGCAAAAAAATATTTACATTTGAGCTTCTTGCAAAACTCTAAGCTTGACTAAAGCTTAAACCAGCCCAACTTT
>CAZSXI010000266.1:0-3203 GCA_964611045.1 uncultured Cocleimonas sp.
AAAGTGTTCAACTGCCATATCAACAAAGGTTCTAACCTTGGCAGATAAATGACGACTAGAAGGATATAACAAAGAAATATTCTGTGGTTCTGGTCGCCAATCATCCAAGATGATTTCTGCTTTTCCTTGTCTTATTGCATCACCAATAATGAATGTGGGTAAGCGTGCGATTCCCATTCCATTAATCAGTGCAGCGCAAATCAAATTTCCGTTGTTTGCAGAGAGTGGCCCATCAACAGACACCTGTTGCTTTTTACCTTGTTTGTTTTCAAAGCCCCAGCTTCTTACAGAATCGCTATAGGCATATAAAAGGCATTGGTGATTTTTTAAGTCACTGGGTTTTTGTGGCACACCATTTTTCTGTAGGTATTCGGGTGATGCACACATCACAAGATGGCAAGGCGCAAGTTTTCTAGCAATCAATGATGAATCTTTGAGTGTCGCGATGCGTAATGCGAGGTCGTAACCTTCTTCTATTAAGTCTATCTGTCGATCATGCAGTGTAATATCTACAGTTACTTTGGGGTACTTTTGTTGGTATTTAGCGAGTAATTCTCCCATGTGCAAAAAACCAAAAGACATCGGTGCGTTGATTTTTAAAGTACCACTGGGTTCGGCAGTTAGACCAGTTACTACACATTCGGCCTCTTCAACTGACTCTAATATTTGTTTTGCGCGGTCATAAAAAGCGATACCCACCTCGGTGGGTGTTAAACGTCTTGTGGTTCGGTTGAGTAAACGCCCGCCAAGGTGTGCTTCTAATTTTGCTAACTGCTTACTGACAGCACCTTTTGAAAGATTCAACTGGTCTGCCGCAATACTGAGTTGCCCTGCATCGACAATATGACAGTAGAGTTTCATTGCGTTTAGTGTGTCCATATTACAACTTACCTAGTATTGCCTGAAGTCATCTATAGTTTCCAAATAGGAAACTATGAGTTTATTTAGAGGCTATTTATTCCTTGTCGTTCATTTTCTATACTAAGTCCATCACATTAAACAAGCAATATAATCATGAACAGAAAAATTGAAAAAATAATCACAGGTATGAAAGCATCTGACGGCGACGGCGTTCAACTCACGCGTATTATTGCCTCGCCAGAGTTGGATATGCTGGATCCTTTTTTGCTGATGGATGCCTTTGGCTCGGACAAACCACAAGACTATATTGGTGGTTTTCCAGCGCATCCGCATCGTGGATTTGAAACAGTGACCTATATGCTTGAAGGTAAAATGCGTCATAAAGATAGCGTGGGTAATTCGGGTGTTATTGAAGCCGGTGGCGTGCAGTGGATGCGTGCAGGTAAAGGTATTATTCATTCTGAAATGCCCGAGCAAGAGGAAGGTTTATTGTCTGGCTTTCAGTTATGGGTGAATTTGCCCGCCTCACATAAAATGGACGACCCTGATTATCAAGAAGTAGGAATTGATGATATTCCTGAAGAAACACGCGGAGATTCTCGTAATAAAGAATATTGTCATCTAAAAGTGATTGCAGGACGTACAAATCAAGGAACTCAGGGTGCGATTAGCAATGACTTGGTTGATCCTATCTATTGGGATATTCACCTTGGTAGTGGTTCAACATTTATCGATGAAATCCCCGAAGGACACAATGCCTTTATTTACCTAATCGAGGGAGAGCTTACGGTTGCAGATTCTAGTGAAAAACTTATTCCCAAGCAGTTGGCTATACTTACTAAGGGTAAAGCCGTTGAGATTGAAGCAAAATCGATAAGCCGCTTTTTGCTAATTGCAGGTAAGCCGCTAAATGAACCCGTTGCAAGAGGAGGTCCCTTTGTCATGAATACACGTAAAGAAATCCAACAGGCATTTGCTGATTATGAAGCGGGGCAGTTTGCATAATGCAGTTTAAAAACACACAAGAAAAATTTGGTTTAGTCAGTAAATTATTACACTGGTTGATGGCAATCTTATTAATTAGTTTATTTGCAGTTGGCTTGTATATGACGGAGTTAGAGTATTACGACTCTCTCTATCACACCTTGCCGTGGTGGCATAAAAGCATGGGTTTGTCGGTGATGGGATTATTGTTATTCCGCTTTATTTGGAAAGTAATTAACTCAACACCACAGGCACTTAGGTCGCATAAAAAGTGGGAAGTATCTTTAGCGCATATCATTCAAAAACTATTTTATGGTTTGATATTACTGATAGGCATTTCTGGCTACTTTATTTCAACGGCGAAAGGTAAGGGTATTGAATTTTTTAATCTGTTTGAAGTCCCAGCGATAACACAGGCTTTAGATGAAGACCGTGCAGATTTGATTGGAGAAGTACATGAAATACTGGCGATAACCCTGATTGTGTTTGCCGTATTACATGCAATGGCAGCATTAAAACACCACTTCATTGATAAAGATGAAACACTTAAACGCATGATAAATAAGTAAACAACACTTTTAACAACACACAAACAAGAGGAATACCCAATGAAAAAACGGATACAAAAAACACTGTTAAGCGCGTCACTTGCAACTGCACTTATTGCAACAGGCGGTCTATTTGCTGATGATTACGCGATTGATAAAAAAGGCGCACATGCATCCATTCAATTTAAAATATCACACCTCGGTTATAGCTGGATGTGGGGACGCTTTAATGATTTTGATGGGACGTTTAGCTATGATGAAAAAAATAAAAGCGCATCAACAATTAACGTGACGGTGAATACAAAAAGCGTCGATTCAAATCATGCAGAACGCGATAAACATTTGCGTAGCGATGATTTTTTAGACGTTGATAAATTTCCTGAGGCAAAATTTGTGAGTACTAGTTATGCAGAAGGCAGTGATGGAAAAGCTAAATTAAAAGGCAATTTAACGCTACACGGTGTTACCAAAGAAATTGAAGTGGATGTTTCGCAGGTCGGTGCAGGTAAAGACCCTTGGGGTGGATTCCGTCGTGGCTTTGAAGGTAAAACCCGTATCGCTTTGAAAGATTTCGGTATTACAAAAAACCTCGGTCCAGCATCCGCAGAACTTGATTTAATATTTAATTTTGAAGGTGTGAAAAAATAGTTATTTACAGATAATCTGGATAAAATGCAGCCCTTACTTAGGCTGTATTTTTTTGAGTGGGAATACAAATTAAAGAGGATGGAAATTGTGAGTACAGAAGAAAATAGTTGGGAATCCCGCTACCAAGCAGGAACGATAGGTTGGGATAGAGGTGCAACCAGC
>CAZSXI010000267.1:0-3201 GCA_964611045.1 uncultured Cocleimonas sp.
AAGCAGTGAATTTTTAGTCATTTTTACTCGTCATCTGATTCGTGCAAAGGTCTCAATATACTCGTATTATCAAACTAATCACTCGCAAACAAAAGATTCTCAATCTATCCGCAGGGTTTTATAAGACGAGTGGTTATTTTTTAATCACACAAGCACTGCTTAAAAATATCAAAGTTGTTCCATGTAGGCTCCTCTCCACCTGCATTCTGTGATACTCAACAGCTTATCTGACTAATATTTACTCACTTTTTACCCGCTTTATAATAACTAAACTTACCAAAACATAAATTAATTGGGCATAACAATGCTTCTGCGTCACAGCATTATCTACATATTGGCAAAAATAGTGCCTGCTATCATGGCGTTTGCTGCATTGAGCATATATACGCATTTTTTAAGCCCGAGTGAATACGGTGTTTATACGCTGATTTTTACAGGCTCTGTTTTTCTTCATAATGTCATCTTCAACTGGCTACCTGCGGGAACACTGCGTTTTTGGTCAAACAAAAGCTATGACCAAGACACCTTTACCAGCACTCTCTCCAGGAGCTACATTAAAATATTAACAGGGCTTTTAGCCATCGCACTGGTTGTTGTTATCTATTATTGGGGAAAGCCCGAGGCATTATGGGCGATTAACACTTATTTGATTCTTCTGGCACTTGCCATTTACACCATCACCCAAAGCATATTCTCCGTTAAACTCAAACCCACTTCTTATGCTTATTTGACCATTAGCTATTCAAGTCTCGCCTTGCTCTCAGGGACAATTTTTGCATATCTCGGTTACGGCGCGATGGGCGTGATTACTGGCATCACCATTGGTTTATTAGTACCTGCACTCTTTGCCTTTAAATCCACATGGTTACCCTATAAAAAAGAAGCTTACGATAAAGACTTATTTAAAAAGCTCTGGTTTTATGGATTACCCCTTGCCAGCGCCGCGCTATTAGAAGAACTCACCAAAGTGACTGATAGGTTTATGCTCGCAGTGCTGCAAGATAATTCACAAGCGGGTCTCTACGCTGTGGGATATGACTTATCAGGTAATTCCATTTTAATGATCATGTCCGCGATTAGCCTCGCGGCATACCCCGTCATCATCAAATTACTGGATGATGACGGCAAAGAAGCTGCAATGGATTACTTTCATAAATACGTCATTTTATTAATCGGGGTTGCAGTCCCCTCAGTTGTCGGTTTAAACCTTGTCGGGCCTGGCTTGGTGTATTTATTGATAGATGAAAAATTCCAAGGTTCTGTAGTCATATTACTCCCGTGGATCACCTCTGCCGTGTTTCTAATGGGCTTACAAGCCTTCTACTTTGATCTCGCCTTTCAGCTAGGGCATCGCGTGATTATGATAGTAAAAATAGGCGTGGTAATTGCCGTGGTTAACCTCTCGCTCAACTATTGGTTGATACCCACCATGGGCATCAATGGCGCAGCGATAGCAACACTCAGCTCCTTTGCAATAGGCAGTATTTTAAGCGTAATTATAGGTAGAAAACACTTTACCCTGCCCTTTCCAATTAAAGAATTTACAAAAATAGTGCTTGCCTCATTGGTAATGGGTTTTTGCCTATGGTGGCTAAAAGATTACCGTGGTTGGGGCTGGTTAGCCCTGCAACTAGGCGTAGGAATGATCAGTTATCTAGTGATGATGATTGCGTTTAATATTTTGGACATTAGAACGAAGATTAAAGAGCGATTTAGTGCTTAAAACCACTAAGACACGCCCTGTTTCAACTGGTCAATGCTCACTTCTTCCAAGTTTCTATTGGCTCTTGCGTCTTCCATTGCTTGTATCGTTTCATCATTAGGTATTTTCAATTGAAACGGAATACCCTTAGTCATTTTGATTTGCTCAAAATACATGGTGATTGCTTGCGTTGTAGTAATACCAAGTTGTGAAAGGATTTTTTCAACGTCATTCTTTAAATCGGGCTTTATTCTTGCATTAATAATGGCAGTTTTCATAAACCCTCCTTTTCATAGCGCACTTCGATACCCTGTTCACCTGCTTGTGAGGTGAAGATTAGGAATTCTGCTGTGCTGTTGCGAATTTGCTTATTCAATAGGGTGAAAAAGTGTAAGTAGTAAGCACACCCCCCCCTTTTTTTGCTGTTTTGTGAATGCGGTCATTCTAAAACGCAATAAACTCATGCTTTAGATGCTGTCTTAAATTCCATTTATCATCGGTGCTTAGGGCGCGCTCTAGGCAGATGAAGGCTTGCGGGTTTTTAATCAGTTGTTTAACCGTTTCGGGGTTTAGTTTACTGTCTAAACAAAGCAGGGATTGTTTTTCGCCGTCATCGGCACGTTTTATTTTATTGTGTTTAAACTCGCTGGCATCACTTAACTGGTAGTTGAGTTTAAAGCCATTTTTGAGCAGTACCTCGTCTTGTATCTCAGTGGCTTCAAACAAGCCTGTGAGTTGTTTTTCTTTTTCTTGGATGTATTCCTTTAAAACGTCGATGTTCTCGGCTTCGGTTTTTTCAGGGTCGGGCTTGAACTCGGTACGCGGAAAGTGTGACTTTGTGAGTTGATAAACTTTAAAGCCTGTGTCGATGGACTGGGGATTATCGCCATAGCCTTGAATCACCCGCTTAACGCGCTCAATGGTTATATCCGATATTTTTTTATAGCCTGATTTTCGCGCTTCGGATTTTTCGGGAGTTTGTTCGGGAAGTTGGACTAGGATGAATTTTCGGTTGCCGTTGTCTTCGGCGTTTAATTGGGTAACTGCTTGAGCGGTTTTTCATAGTTCAATTGCCTCTGCTAGTATTGTGTCACGCAGGTGTTTGTTTAGTTCATGCTCAGGAATTAGATCAACTTTGCGTTTTAGTAGCTGTTGCAATTTTTCTGTCAGTGGAATTCGTTGTTTAAATAAGTCGTAGCCTTGAGGGAATTTAACCAAAAAATCAATATCACTGTCTTCCCTTTCTTCACCACGGGCTACTGATCCAAATAATTGAATATTTAATGCACCATATTTCTTAGCAAGGCTTTCTATTGCGTCTTTTTGTCGGTGTATTTCGTTTATTAGCATGGTGTATCCTCTGGCGGTTTAGCGCATTACTTTTTGAGCGCGCTGCTTAAAGCCGTCTTCATAATCTTTAACAGGTGCAATATAGTTTAAGGTATTAATGCCTAATGCTTCAAAGTGTTTTATGGCGTATTTTATGCGGGCGTATTCTT
>CAZSXI010000268.1:0-3198 GCA_964611045.1 uncultured Cocleimonas sp.
TTCAATTATCTGCTCAAAAGAAAGCAACTCGACAGAACAATGTCATTATTTTGCATGAATTACTTCACACATTAGGCGCGACAGATAAATATGATCTGCGAAATAACCAGCCAATTTTTCCTGATGGTTATGCTGAACCGAATCTCAAACCCACACTTCCACAGCGCAAGGCTGAAATTATGGGTGGTCGTGTTGCGATTACACAATTCAAATCTAAAGTACCTTCAGGACTGATGAAGACTGTTGTTGGTATGAAGACTGCTCGGGAGATTGGGTGGGTTAAGTAGTCTCTTTCCGCGCCCTTCGACTCCGCTCAGGGAGCTATTATAATTATTCTATAATACCATCTAGTACCCTGAGCGGAGTCGAAGGGCACGGCTCGTTAAAAAACACACTCAAACCAATAGATAAGAGCTATCATCAGGCAATGATAAACAAACACCCCATAGAAAAAAACTCAGCACTTCATCAAGAAATGATCGCATGGAGGCACTGGCTACATCAGCATCCTGAATTGAGTTTTAAAGAAGATCTCACCAGTGATTACATCGCCTCTATTTTAGAATCACACAATATTGAAATGCACCGTGGGTTAGCGGTAACAGGGATTGTTGCGACAGTGCGTGGCGCAAAATCAGGCGATGCGATTGGACTACGCGCGGATATGGATGCGCTTCCGATTCAAGAACTAAACGAATTCAAACACAAATCCACCCACGATGGGAAAATGCATGCCTGTGGGCACGATGGCCACAGCACCATGTTATTAGGTGCAGCCGTATACCTAAGTCAGCATAATGATTTTGCAGGCACTGTACATTTTATCTTTCAGCCCGCAGAGGAAGGTGGCGCGGGTGGCGAGGTGATGGTTAAAGAAGGCTTGTTTGAGAAATTTCCCTGCTCTGCTGTTTACGGTATGCACAACTGGCCAGGCTTGGCAGCAGGAAAGTTTGCAATCCACGATACCCATGTGATGGCAGCGGTTGAAACTATTAACATTACTGTCACAGGTAAAGGCGGTCATGCAGCGATGCCTGATCAAATTATCGACCCTATACTCACTGGCGCACAATTAATCACCGCTTTGCAATCAATCGTTTCACGCAATATATCCCCTGTGCAATCAGCCGTAATCAGCATCACGATGGCAGAAGCGGGGTTCACCCATAACGTGATACCCAATGAAATGCAACTGACAGGCACTTTACGCTACTTTCAAAAAGAAGTAGGCACACGTGTAAAAGAACGCATGCAAACGCTAGTCGATAACACTTGTAAAGCCATGGGTGCAACAGGAAAACTGTGGTTTGAAGAGGGCTATCCTGCAACTATCAACACACCCAAACATGCAAAAAAATGCGCCAACGCCGCTAGACAGTTAGTTGCAGAAAATGATGTTTTGCGAGATATGCCACCGAGTATGGGCGCTGAAGATTTCTCATTTTTACTCAATGCCTGCGAAGGCGCTTATATTTGGATTGGTAATGGAGAGACGCCTGATAATCAAACAGGTAGCAACTGCATGTTGCATAACACGCAGTATGATTTTAATGATGAGGTTTCTGCTTTAGGCGCAAGTTATTGGGTGCAGTTAGTACGGGAAATTTTAGTTTAAAATGAAGTCATTACTCTACAAAATATTTGCTCTCACCCTGTGTTTTATCAATATTACTATTGAAGCCGAAACACTCATCTTACCGTCAGAACAAGAAATCACCATCGAAAAATATGGTGATTCATCCTCCAAAAACCATATTCTGTGGATGCACGCAGAACGAGGCATCAGTGGAGAGTTACAAAAGATGGTACTCGCCATCAGCAAACAAAAAGACATCCAAGTCTTATTACCTGATTGGCTCGACAGTTATTTTATTGAACCTACACGCTCATCATTAGAAAAAATCCCCCAGCAAGATTATGAAGACTTAATCGCACATTACGCCAAGTTGTATAGCAAAACTGACGACAAGCTTTTTATCGTCGCGACTAGCCGTGCCTCAAGTTTAGTGCTTAACAGTATTCATCGTTTGCAAACGCAGGGGATTAAATCCTTTGCTGGGATTATTTTCATTTCACCCTATTTACAAAAACAATCACCTGAAATTGGTGAATCTCTCGAATACCAAACTATCGCATCACACAGCAATCTGCCCATTTACATTTTTCAATCTGAACGTTCACCCCGTTACATCCCGCTACCCTTATTATCACAAGAGCTTGAAAAAGGTGGAAGCCCAGTATTTGTTCACCGATTATTAAATACCTCGGGTGGTTTTCACATGCGAGATAAAAGTGATTTAACCGAGGAAGATCTAAAAGCACGTGAACTATTTCCCAAGCAAATTGCTAATGCGCTCGCCATGCTAAAGCTTTCTGAGCCTGCACCGTTAAAACCATTAGCTAAGTACGAAAAGAATATCCGCAAGCGAAGCACGCAACGCTTACAACAAGTGAGCTTTCCCACTCCCGCGCTCGCCTTAAAAGATTTAGCAGGAAACCTGCATAACTTAAACGATTACAAGGGCAAAACGGTTTTAGTCAGCTTTTGGGCAAGTTGGTGTCGCCCTTGCCTTGAAGAGATGCCATCTTTGGTAAAACTTAAAGAAGAACACAAAGATAATTTAGAAATATTGGCCGTTAATGTGGGAGAAGAAAAAGCAACAATCGAAAAATTCACAGGGGCAATGAATATTAACTTCCCACTCCTACAAGATTTAGGCTCCAGCACCACAAAAGATTGGAAAGTCTATGTTTACCCCAGCAATTACATCGTTGATAAGACCGGTAAACTTGTTTATGCAGCAAAAGGAGCTTTAGATTGGCAAGATGCTGATATCGAGGCTGTTTTAGAAGCTTTATACTGATGTTTGTTAGTCCACCCCCCCTGTTTTTTGCCGTTTTGTAATGACTAATTGACAGTATCCTTTGCTTCAACCAGCATCGACGCCTCCTTCGGAAGGGAGCGATATGCTCAAGGCGTACAAAACAGCAAAAAACAAGGGGGGTGGACTAACAAATAAAAAGTTTTAGCTATCAATCACCCACCTTATAAGTACAATCAACGCTATCATCCTTCATGTTATTGAAATAGTCCTCCATAACACATAATCTATGCCTATTATCTTTTATCAATTTTGGATAACTTGGATAACTTGGATAAAAAACGAAACTTACAATGAAAAGCTATCAAACTCTTAA
>CAZSXI010000269.1:0-3167 GCA_964611045.1 uncultured Cocleimonas sp.
TCTATTTATTTCTCAGTTACTCTTTTCCAAACCAAGGCATGAAAAAATAAGCTAACTGAGCAACTCCAAATACGATCAACAAAGGTTCTGCCTTAAGCTTCAGAATACCCAAGCCAACGCCTAAACCCACCAAAACAAACACATACCGCTGTATAACACCCATGTAAAGCAATCCCATTACCTGAGGAGAGCCTTCACTTGCCGATTTTATCGCCTTATTAGTACGGCGTGCTAAAATCAGGGAACTAAAGAGAGCGATTCCACCTCCATAAGCTGCCGATTGAGCGCCAAAACTGCCCATATAGTAGTACGAAAACCCAGTTCCTGCCAAAATTAGTAGCGTCTGTATCCACAAAAAACTCTGCATGGCTTAACTACCATTAATTTCGAACCGCGCGAATTCTAACATCACAAATTCATACACTCAACAATCTAATGCAAATAAATAAGTATTTTTGAATATATTAATACTTACTCCTCCTCTCCCATTTAACATCCATCCAAATAAAGATCATTTTTATTAAAAAATACAATAAGATACCTAAAAAATCAGCCAACCAATCCAAAAGTGAAAAAGATCGGTCTGGTAAAAAATACTGCATGATTTCTATGACGGCACCGTATATTAATAACGGTAATCCCTTCCATAACCAAAACGGATGACGTGATATTGCCAAGTCCATTAATACGGCAAGACCAAAGAACACAATGAGATGTTTAACCTTATCATTAATCTCAAACGTATCAGGAAAATCGAGTGTCCGCGTAGCGACCCACGCGCCAGCAAACATCAAAAAAATAACAAGCACACGAGTACTTATCTTGAAAAAAGGAATACCCCGTAACTGGCGCACCCAAAGTATTAAGTTATGCATTAAAATCCATACAAATAATCATACAAAAGAATAAAGGCGCGAAGTTTAACGACTTTATTACGAAATTCCAAACACACTTGCCAATAACTTCGTTACAATCCCCCCCATGGATATATCCCACATATTAGATGACTTAAACAAACCTCAACGCGAAGCTGTTTCTGCTGGCGCAAATCCACTCCTGATCTTGGCAGGTGCCGGCAGCGGCAAAACCCGTGTACTGGTACACCGAATAGCATGGCTGATTCAAGTAAATGAGATTTCGCCCTTTGCCATTCTTGCCGTAACATTTACCAATAAAGCAGCGGCAGAAATGCGCGGACGCATTGAAAGCTTGCTCGGCTCACCCATTGGTGGCATGTGGGTAGGAACCTTCCACGGACTTTCTCACCGTTTACTGCGCCGTCATTATACAGAAGCAAAACTTCCACAAGGTTTTCAAATTTTAGATTCAGACGATCAGCTTCGTATGATTAAACGCATTATGCGAGGCATGGAACTTGACGAAAAACTCTGGCCCGCCAAACAATCACAATACTATATTAACAACCGTAAAGATGAAGGCGTACGTCCTCAATACATAGAAGCTAAAGGCGACCCAACCACGCGCCAGCTGATTGAGATTTATACCCAATATGAAGCTGCCTGCCAACGCTCAGGTGTGGTTGATTTTGCTGAACTGCTTTTACGCTCCTTAGAATTACTACGTGATAATGCAGAAATTCTAGCCCACTACCAAAAACGCTTCCAACATATTTTAGTGGATGAGTTTCAAGACACCAATACGCTGCAATACAATTGGGTGAAACTCTTAGCTGGCGAAGATATCCCGCCATTTGTAGTTGGAGATGATGACCAATCCATCTACGGTTGGCGCGGTGCGAAGATTGAACACATTCAAAATTTCTCTCGTGATTTTTCTGGCGCAGAAACCATTAAGCTAGAACAAAACTATCGCTCCACAGGCAATATCCTCAACGCCGCCAACGCTGTGATTGAGAACAACCAAGGTCGCTTAGGCAAAAACCTATGGACCGCAGATGGCGACGGTGATCCTATCCATTTGTACGCTGCCTATAATGAGCTTGACGAAGCCACCTATGTTATCTCACGCATCCAGCAATGGGTGAGTCACGGAAATTCACATAAAGACATCGCCATTTTATATCGTTCAAATGCACAATCGCGCGTATTTGAAAGCATGCTCAATGAAAATGCTATCGCCTATCGTGTATACGGCGGACAACGCTTCTTCGAGCGTGCCGAAATTAAAGATGCTCTCGCCTATTTGCGTCTCACATCAAACCGCCACGACGATCCATCGTTTGAGCGTGTAGTAAATCAACCCACCCGAGGCATCGGCGGTAAAACCATCGACATCCTGCGAGAACACGCGCGCAACACCAGCACTTCCATGTGGCAAGCTGCCGTAACACTAATTGAAAACAATGCTTTTACACCACGCGCAGGCACAGCCATTGCAGGCTTTACCTCGCTTATCAACACCATGGCAACCGAGATAGATGGACTTCCGTTAGACGAACAAGTCGAACACGTCATCGAACGCTCAAAACTTAAAGGTCACTACCTCAAAAAAGAGAAAGGCGATGTTGGGCAAGCACGCATTGAAAACCTCAACGAGTTAATCTCCGCCGCGCAAGGCTTCACTTATAAGCCCGACGAAGAACACGCCGATATGGACTTCCTCACCGCATTTTTAGCGCACGCTTCATTAGAGGCTGGCGAAGGACAAGGACAAGCAGGCGATGACTGCGTGCAATTAATGACGCTTCATTCCGCCAAAGGGTTAGAATTCCCACTGGTATTTTTAGTTGGATTAGAAGAAGGCTTATTCCCGCACCAGAGATCGATTGAAAGTGAGAACGACCTCGAAGAAGAACGCCGCCTCTGCTACGTCGGCATCACCCGTGCTGAAAAACAATTGGTAATCTGCTACGCTGAGCAACGCAGACTTTACGGCAATACAATGTATGGCACCCCATCTCGCTTCTTAAAGGAAATACCCAACACAGTGACTGAAGAAATCCGCCCCAAAGTGAAAACCTACAGTAATAGCCGACAAACAGGCTATGAGAGAGAAGTTAAAAAACCGCTCGCCACACGCACCAATGAAACAGGGATGCGAGTTGGACAGCAGGTTTCTCATGCCAAGTTTGGTGAGGGTGCGATTACCGATGTTGAAGGCTCAGGAAGCCAAGCGAGAGTGCAGGTTAATTTTGCTGATGTTGGGAGTAAGTGGTTGGTGCTTACCTATGCGAATTTGACTGTTTT
>CAZSXI010000270.1:0-3165 GCA_964611045.1 uncultured Cocleimonas sp.
GGCATAGCTGATGCCAATGGTTTCGTTTATGCGAAAATTCTTTGATAGGTTCTTCGGTGATAGGGAGAGAAACTCACTCATATTGTAAGTATATACAGCACCACCACGCTGAATTAGCTGGACTAACTCAATCGAAATACCAATAATTTTGCCACGAACCCCATCTTTTAAAACAACCCAATCTCCTTTTTTACAAGGAAACAATGGCTCATTCTCGCCCACTGGACGCGAGCGCATATCGACCAAATCATCAATATCAACGCGTTGGCTAAGCTCTGCCATGGGGTTTTCTAACATCGAATACATATTAATGTGTTTAACACGCCAAGGAATGCCATCGAGCATTAAACGCTCGCCTTCGCGCACAGGACCAACATTTAAGAATAATTCAAGCTGACCCCAGTAGCGTGGTATTGCGTGGCGCAGCGTCCATGCCATGCCGATTAAAAGCAAAAGTCCTAAACTGAATAACACCCAATCTTCTTCTAAGTAAAAAATAATCATGGGAGCAATCAATAAAAAGAGGAAAGTCGCAAAGCGAATAGCTATATCGATAATTCTAAACTGAACCCCACGGTGTTCTGCACGATACCCTTTTAAAGTACGAGTCAAAATGAAGCGGGTTAATCGTGAGAGTATAAATACGCCAACGATAGCGAAAAAAGCTTGTATCAGTGTCCAACCACGGCGCTGAAAAAAGTCTTTGAAAAAGCTTTCCGTGTTACCTGCAAGTGTTTTTTCTTGTGATTCTATCTTTTCAAGCTGTAATTTTTTGGCTTGTAGCTCACTCTCAATAAAAACCAGCTGTTTTGACCAGGTCTTATTCATTTTGACTAGTTCGGCTTTTATTTTTTTATTTTTATTGGCACGATTAAGTGTCGATATATTCTTAAGCGCTTCTTTTAAGATAGGTATGCGCTGTTCGTAAAAAAGTGTTTTTTCACGTATTTGTGATTTTAGGCGTACATCACTAGTGGCGTGTTTCATCTCCTTTAATGCAGGTTCGAGCAGTGAAAAGAGTTCTCGTTGTAAGTTAAAAGGGGTTTCTTTATTAATTCTTAATAGATCTAAATCGGTATTTGCAGCAATATCTTCAAGGTTTTTTGAGGTGCCTTGCAATTTTGTTTCGACTTTTTCAAGCAGTGCTTTTATGTCTGTTTTCTCTAGTTCAGTTTGAGCTTTCTTCAGATCATTTTTTAATGCTTTAATCTCTTTGCGTAATTGGTTTTGCAATTCAACATAGGTGATTAGGGTTGAGAGAGTCTCATTGGTAAGTTGAGCGTTAAGCTTTTCTTGAGCCGTGAGAATGGGGTCTTTATCTTCACTCGCTTTCCCCTTTTCAGCGTGAGATGCGGAAATAGAAAAAAGTACGAGCAAGGTAATTACCGTAGCTTTTTGTAACCATGATTTTAAAGTATCTATTTTCATTGAGTCCGTTGGAAATTATAAAGACTTCCTCGCCTAAGCGAGGGCTCCTGTTAGGAGTCTCAGCTTAGGCTGGGAAATCAGGTTAAACGATGATGAGAATCGTTTTATTAAAGGGTATCTCTATTAATCAGGTATTTTATCAGCAAGCTTTATAGGGCGTTCTAAAGTATCACTGATAAGGCATCCAAAAGTATAACAATATCTTCATCAGTATGCTCAGCCGAGAACGTCACTCGTAAACGTGCTGTCCCTTCAGGCACCGTTGGCGGGCGAATTGCTGTGACTAAGATGCCATTTTCACGTAGTTGAGCACTAATTTTCATTGCTTGCTCGGTGCTGCCAATCATAATGGGTTGGATGGCAGTATCCGATGGCATAAGCTCGATACCCAGTTCATCCGCCCCTTTTTTAAATTGATGGATATGGTGATTAAGCTTTTCTCGTCGCTCATTTTCGTTCTGTACAATTTTAAGGCTTGCACGCGTCGCAGCAGCAATCGCAGGTGGCATAGCAGTGGTGTAGGTGTAAGTTCGTGCTGTTTGGATAAGATATTCAATCAACTCATTGCTACCAGCAACAAACGCACCTGCTGTGCCAATGGCTTTCCCTAAAGTTGCCATTAAAATGGGTACATCATCTTGGTTTAAGTCTTCTTGTTCGAGAAGCCCTGCACCCGTCTTGCCTAGTGTACCAAAGCCGTGCGCATCATCTACCATTAGCCATGCGTTTTGTTGTTTGTTAATTTTTGATAGTTGTTTTACGGGAGCGATATCGCCATCCATGCTAAACACACCATCCGTTAATATCATTGTATTTTCGCAAGTGTTTTTTGTATAGAGTTTTTGCAATGCGTTTGTGTTGTTGTGCGCGTAACGCTTCATTTTTGCATTTGAAAGTAATCCAGCATCAATTAATGAAGCATGGTTTAAGCGATCTGCAAAGATCATATCGCCACGCTCCATCAACGCATTCACTACGCCTAAATTTGCCATATAGCCTGTTGAAAATAACAATGCTCGATCTCGTCCCGTAAATTCAGCTAATTCTTCTTCTAATTTTTGGTGTTCAATTGAATGCCCATTGATGAGATGCGCTGCGCCACTACCTACACCGTATTTATCGGCGGCTTGTTTAAAAGCACTTAGAACTTTTGAATGATTGGCGAGTCCTAAATAATCATTACTGCAAAAAGTGAGAAATTCATCCCCGTTTATTTTCATGTGGGGTTGCTGGGGTGATTGACTGATATGAGCCTTGCGATAGAGATGCTGTTGTTGTTTTTCTTTTAGAAAAGCTTTGAGAATTTTAGTGTCGTTTTTCATTGCCCTAAATATAAACGACAGACGAAAAAAAAGCACCCGTAGGTGCTTTTTTTAAACTGCAAAGACCTCTGAAGCGAATTAGCCGCCTTTCTTGATGAAGAAAGTGAACTCTCCGCCATCTTCTGCAGTAGAAACTAGCTCGTTGCCAGTCTGCTTACAAAAAGCTTCAAAATCTTTAACTGAACCAGGGTCAGTAGCGATGATTTTTAAAGTTTGTGCAACTTCTAAACCATTGATTGCCTTTTTAGCACGTAAAATTGGTAATGGGCAGTTTAGACCGCGTGCGTCTAATTCTTCGTTGAAATCACTCATTGATTTTCTCCTGTCTATATTAGTGAAAGCTGATATGCGCGCGGTACTGTATCATTAATCAATATTTTATTCATCAACTTTGTGGTGCATCGCAAGTAACTTA
>CAZSXI010000271.1:0-3152 GCA_964611045.1 uncultured Cocleimonas sp.
AATGGCAACAACCATGCGAGTGAAGTCGAAAAACAGTTGTTGTTAGGGGTTTGTGTGTCTGGTAAAGCTAGATAATATGTCCACCCCCCTTGTTTTTTGATGATTTGTATTTTATATGATGTACAAATCGTCAAAAAACAAGGGGGGTGGATATTCTAAGAGTAGCTAATATCCGTTAAAACTTGTGTGTAAAGGTTTTCACAACTCGCTGCCAGTACCGTTGTGGTCTCTAGGCTTAGTTCATTACCAGAAAGGTCGGTAAAAATACCGCCTGCTTCTCTAACAATAACAGCGAGAGCTGCAATATCTAAAATATTCACGTCAGATTCAACGATGATGTCTATCTTACCGCTGGCAAGTAGATGGTAATGATAGAAATCACCGTAACCACGAATGCGGTGTACTTTTTGAATCAGTTCACCCAAATTATTCCATTGTGGCTGTTTTGCTGCGATAGTACCGAGATTACCGGTAGATAGTGCTGATTGTTTGATGGTGTCGATATCACTGACTGTGATTTTTTCGCCATTCAGCCAAGCACCTTGACCTTTTTCGGCATAAGCCATTTCGTTAAACTCGGGTGAGTTAGAGACGCCAAGAATGAGTTCACCATCTTTCATCAAAGCAATTTGTGTAGAGAAAAAAGGATAACCACGCACAAAGCTTTTTGTGCCATCGATGGGGTCGATTAACCAGTTGTATTCGGCATCTTCATTGACTTTTCCTGTTTCTTCACCAAAAAAACCGTGATCAGGAAAAGCATCGAGAATAATTTTTTTAATGACCTTTTCAGTTTCAATATCTGCGATGGTGACGGGTGAATCGTCTGGTTTGATTTCAACTTCAAATTCACCTGCGTAATACTTTTTTATTACCTTTTGCGCGGCTTCTGCTGCTTCAATAGCTGTTTTCAGAAAAGGGGTCATGCTAAAGTCCTGTCAATCTCATCATAAAGCAGGGCATTATACCTAAAAGATCTCTGCAATATTCTTACAGTGATAAAAATTGTGACAAAAAATAAAGACCAACAAAACACGACGATTGATGAGTTCTTAGACGCGCTCTGGTCAGAGCGTGGATTGAGCCAAAATACCCTTGCTGCCTATGGTCGTGATTTAAATGGTTTTGCAAATTGGCTTTTAAAAGAGCAGGGCGCAAGCTTACTACAAGCACAAAATTTTCATGTAGAAGGTTATATTGGCTTTAGTGGAAAAAAAGGAAGCAAAGCCAGTAGTATGGCACGCGCTATTTCAAGCTTGCGTCGCTTTTATCGTTATCAACTTAGAGAGGGGCGCATTCAAGAAGACCCTACGGCTTTAATTGAACCTCCCAAACTCAGCAAGCCACTACCAGATACATTAAGTGAAACACAAGTTGAAGCTTTACTGGGCGCACCCGATACGCAAGATGCTATTGGTTTGCGTGATCGGGCCATGATTGAATTGCTCTATGCCGCAGGTTTGCGTGTATCTGAATTGGTGTCATTAGAATATTCATCCGTTAATCTTCAGCAAGGTGTAGTGAGGGTGATGGGTAAAGGTAATAAAGAGCGCTTAGTGCCGATGGGTGATGAGGCGGTTAATTGGATTCAACAATACCTTGATGATGCTCGACCAGAGATTATGCAGGGTAAGGGAGTTTCACCGCAATTGTTTGTAACCAAACGCGGTGGGGGAATGACACGCCAAGCCTTTTGGTATTTGATTAAGCGTCATGCTTTAAAAGTCGGAATAAGGCAGAAAATATCACCGCATACATTGCGTCATGCATTTGCGACACATTTATTGAACCATGGGGCTGATTTGCGTGTCGTACAGTTGTTGCTAGGGCATAGTGATCTATCAACAACACAGATTTATACCCATGTTGCCAAGGAGAGATTGCAGGCATTGCATCAGGAGCATCATCCGCGAGGTTGAAATTCATGAAATAGCCCGCATCTAAAGGTGCATTAGCAACGTATGCTAGTCAGTTCTTGAAATAAGCTGCTATTAAGCGAATTGGTGTATAATGTTAAACTTGGGCTAATAATAATTTTAGAATAATTGAACTTTAGGAAAACAAACATGATTAAAAAAACATTACTGGGTGCATCTTTAAGTCTATTCTTGATAGGTGCATTCGTATCGGTAGAAGCAAAGGTTGATGACAGTGCAAATGCAGAAGAGCTCAAAACATTAACTAATATTTTAACAAAGCGATTCCGCTCAGAGCCAAGCTCTATTCAGCAGAGTGTGATTCCTAATATGTATCAGGTGATGTATGGAACGGAAGTGGTTTATGTTTCTGCTGATGGCAAATACTTCTTAGCAGGTGATCTGATTAATATGGATACCCGTGAGAATATGTCGGATGTTGCAAAACAAACAGTTCGTAAAGAAATTATGGATCGTCAAGACAATAAGCCAGTTGTCTTTAAAGCAAAAAATGAGAAGCACGTGCTACAGGTATTTACCGATATAGATTGCCCCTATTGTGCAAAATTACACCGTGAAGTACCTACGTTGAATGAAAAGGGTATTACAATTGAATACTTGATGTTCCCTCGTGCAGGTCTCAAATCTGCATCTTTTACAAAAGCTGTTAGTATGTGGTGTGCTGATGATAATCTGCAATCAATGACTGACGCTAAAGAGCGTAAGCCTATTGAGTCAAAAAAGTGTGATAGTCCTATTGCTGACCAATACAACCTGGGTCAAGAACTAGGAGTAACAGGAACGCCAGCATTGATTACTTCAACCGGTAAACTTATTCCTGGCTATATGCCAGCAGATAGATTGGCAGCTATGCTTGAAGCTGAGGCAAGTAAGAATAAATAAGCTTATAAGTAATTCATATAGCACCCCAATAAATTAGAGTAAGTTTTCAGAAAGCCTTATTTCGATTTAGTTAAACTAACCTCAATAATCGGGGTTATAAAATGAGTAAAAAAGAACAACGTATAGCCCAGCATTTAAGACCAAACGGGTGCTTGAATTATTAAAGAATGAGCAGACACTGTCGCAAATTAGTAGCACCTACAATGTCACGCCACAAAACCTAATCAAAAGCTTGGGCTTATCTGACAAACGAAAGATGATTGAGCCTGAGCTAAAATACTCTCACTAACACGCCAATGTCAGTTACTTGATGTCAGCAGAAGCTTCTTATAC
>CAZSXI010000272.1:0-3145 GCA_964611045.1 uncultured Cocleimonas sp.
ACTAAGCCACGTGGCAAATCAGAAATTTTCTTAAAGATAACAGGAGCATCTAAGTCTTCCAAAGAAAGTATTCTACTTGGGATGGTACGAAATACAGCTGCTGCACCACGATTTTGGTTGAATGCGTTTACACGAAAACGAGCTACGCCTGGAATCTCAAACGAGAAATCTGTTTCCCATTTTTCTTCATACGATTTACGTTGTTTGTCATTCATGATGTCATACACCATGCTATGAACGTCTTTATGCTCTAATTCTGGCATATTGACACGACGCATATCGCCATCGACACGAATAATAGGTGGCTCCCCCGCTGATAGATGTAAATCAGATGCTTTGCTTTTTACCGCAAATGCTAATAGTTGTGTAATATCCATAGTGGCTTCTTATTTGTTATTATATTTTTAATACTCTTGGTATCAGAATGCTTTATTTTTATTAAAATTCTGTTACACCCCTTTTATACAACGCCAACTTTAACATATATGACCCAAATACGAGACAGGCTCCAGATAATCGGTACTGAAATTGAAAAAGAAACTGAACAATATCAGCGAGCAAAAAATAGTGTTCAGTTATTGGCTGTTAGTAAGCATCACCCAGTTGAAGCTATTCAAGAGGCGTACCATGCAGGGCAGACTGCCTTTGGTGAAAACTATGTGCAAGAGCTGGTTGAGAAAGCCGATGCATTATCCCAGCTAGAGATTGAATGGCATTTCATCGGTCCCTTGCAATCCAATAAAACCAAAAAAATTGCGGCTATTGCCAACTGGGTACACACCATTGACCGCCTTAAAATTGCCCAGCGCTTGAATGATCAACGCCCTGAAAACTTAGCGCCACTTTCTGTTTGTATACAAGTCAATATCAGTGGTGAAGACAGCAAGTCTGGCGTGATGGGTGATGAGCTAACGGAACTTGCGCAACAAATTTCCAAAATGCCACGCTTGCGTTTAAGAGGTTTAATGGCAATCCCTGCACCGACAAGTGATTTTAAAAAGCAGCGTGAGACCTTCGCTAGGATCTCTGCCTTAAAAGATCAGCTTAATCAGTGTGGCTATCCTTTAGATACACTTTCGATGGGCATGAGTGGAGATATGAAAGCAGCAATTGCCGAAGGTGCAACTATTGTTCGTATTGGAACTGCCATTTTTGGGACACGAGATTAAGGAGACCCTGATTAAAGAGTATCTCTATTCATTAGACCCTTAGCAACGACTACTCTATAATTTACAACATGAATAAAACAATTACCTTTATCGGCGCGGGCAATATGACGCGCAGCCTAATATCGGGTCTTATACAAGACAGTAGTAACAACAGCGACCTCAAGATTCGTATTGCTGACCCCAGTGAGGCGCAACTCCAAGACATCCAAAAAAATTGGGGTTCAATTGAAGCTTTCACCGATAACTCCGAAGCAATTACGGGCACAGATATTATTGTGCTTGCCGTAAAACCACAAATTATGAAATCAGTTTGTGAGCCTTTGCAGGTAGATTTACAAAAACAAAACACCTTAATAATCTCAATCGCGGCGGGTGTGAGTATTGCTAATTTAAACCTTTGGTTAGGTGGGCAAGCCATGCCAATTGTGCGCTGTATGCCAAACACTCCTGCTCTGGTTCAATCTGGAATGACAGGATTATTTGCTAATTCAGAAGTATCAGAAGAGCAGCACAACTTAGCAGAAAGTATTTTACGATCTGTGGGTAGTACCTTGTGGTTATCAGATGAAGATAAACTCGATGCCGTTACCGCCGTTTCTGGCAGTGGCCCTGCTTATTACTTTTTAGTGATGGAGGCAATGCAGGATGCCGCGCAAAAATTAGGACTAACTGCCGATGAATCCCGCTTATTGGTCTTACAAACTGCCTTTGGTGCCGCTAAACTAGCACTTGAAAGTAGCGATGACGCAGGAACGCTTCGCCAACGTGTAACCTCAAAAGGTGGCACAACAGAAGCCGCTTTAAAGACATTAATTGACGGCGGTTTACCTGAATTGTTTGAAAATGCCTTAAAAGCAGCCGAGAATCGCTCTGTAGAACTAAAGAATAGCTAGAAAACCACTATTTTATAGTCCACCCCCCCTGTTTTTTGACGATTTGTACGTTTGAATATTTTGTTTCACGTACAAATCGTCAAAAAACAGGGGAGGTGGACTATAATAACTAATAAAAAATTGGAGAAAAATCGTGTTAGGAATGTCAGTAGGAGTAGAAATAGCTTCCTTTTTAATTGAAGCCGTATTTTCATTGTATATAGCCGCTGTATTACTGCGTTTATTACTCGGATTTGCACGCGCAAGCTTTACTAATCCGCTTTCACAATTTTTGGTGAAAATAACCAACCCTATTTTAGTCCCAATGCGCCGTTTTATTCCATCCATTGGGTCAATAGATACTTCTGCGGTGGTATTAGCATTTGTTCTTACACTCGTGAAAGTAAGTTTGTTATTTTTAGCACAAACACACTCCATCCAATTCCCTGCTTCACTTATTTTTGCCATCGGTGAATTACTAAAATCAATTATCTGGATTTATATTATCGCGCTGATATTGCAAGCCGTTATTAGCTGGGTGGGCAATACTCAAAGCAATCCCATCATCCCATTAATCAATAGTTTAACCGCACCTATTTTAAAACCCATTCGTAAAGTGGTGCCATTAGTTGGCATGATGGATTTATCACCATTGGTTGCTATTTTAGGTTTAAACATTGTGCTGATTATTGTTAGCAATATTTTTCGTTAAAACTTTACTCAATCCACTGTGAAAGCACATAACTTCTAAAAATTTATGTGATAAAAATTCCAACCATAAAAAAGGCGAAACTTTGTTCGCCTTTTTTTATGTTAGCCCTTATTTAAGAATGCTTACTTCCGTGGCTCATCCCGTGACCACATTTTCCCTTACCATGCTTCATGCCATGTCCTTTACCGTGATTTCCTTTAAGGCCACCTTTATGATGCATTTCTTCTTTCATTTTAACTTGTTGCTCAGGTGTTAAAATTTGCGCCATTTGCTTACGCATCTCACCTTTTGCGATGATTCTTTCACGGATTTGTGCTGCTTTTGTATTAGCAACTTCAGCAAGTTTTGCATCGTAATCGCTGGCTGTTGGATCGAGCTGACTCATTTGCTCA
>CAZSXI010000273.1:0-3142 GCA_964611045.1 uncultured Cocleimonas sp.
GGTATGGCAATCGCAGGTTACTGCATTGGTGCAACCGTTGGTTATAACTACATGCGTGGCGAGTTTATGGATGAGCCGTCCATTCGTTTTGAGCAAGCTGTAAAAGAAGCTTACGAAGCAGGGCTTCTTGGTAAAAATATAAAAGGTAGTGGTGTTGATTTTGACCTGCATGGTTCTTTAGGTGCCGGTGCATATATCTGTGGTGAAGAAACAGCGTTGCTAGAATCTTTGGAAGGTAAAAAAGGTCAGCCACGTTTTAAGCCGCCATTCCCTGCAAGCTTTGGTTTATACGGTCGTCCAACAACAATAAATAACACTGAAAGCTTGGCATCTATCCCTGCTATTTTACGTGGCGGAGGTGAGTGGTTTAAAGGCATGGGGGTTGAAGGTTCGGGTGGGGAGAAGTTATTTTCTGTGTCTGGGCACTTAAATAATCCCGGTAATTTTGAAGTGCCAATGGGGCTTCCGTTTAAAGACCTGCTTGAAATGGCGGGTGGTGTACGAAACGGTAATAAGCTTAAAGCGGTTATTCCTGGTGGTTCATCGGTTCCTATATTAACAGGCGATGCGATGATGAAACTCACAATGGATTACGATACCATTGCAAAAGCAGGCTCATACCTTGGTTCGGGTGCTGTTATTGTGATGGATGAAACAACCGATATGGTTAAGGTTCTGCATCGTATTTCTCGTTTCTATTTCTCTGAGTCCTGTGGTCAATGTACGCCGTGTCGCGAAGGTACAGGCTGGTTGTATCGTATGCTGACACGCATTGTAGAAGGCAATGGTCGACTGGAAGATATTGATCGGCTTGAAGAAGTGGCGCATAAAATTGAAGGTAGAACAATTTGTGCTTTAGGTGAAGCTGCCGCAATGCCTGTTTGGAGTTTTGTTCAAAACTTCCGTGAAGAATTTGTCTATTACGTCGAGAACGGTTGTTCGATGGTTGCTAATAAATGAGCGACATGATTAAAATAACAATTAACGACAAAGAGCTGGAAGTTGAAGCAGGCACAATGTTGATTGAAGTAACTGATAACGCTGGTATCCATATTCCACGTTTCTGTTATCACAAGAAACTCTCTGTTGCTGCTAACTGTCGTATGTGTTTGGTGGAGGTTGAAAAAGCCCCTAAGCCAATGCCTGCTTGTGCCACCCCAGTAAACGATGGCATGAAAGTATGGACGCGATCAGAAAAAGCACTGTCTGCGCAAAAAGACACCATGGAATTCCTGCTTATTAACCATCCTTTGGATTGTCCTATCTGTGATCAGGGTGGTGAGTGTGAATTACAAGATTTATCAATGGGCTTTGGCGGGTCATCATCAAGCTATCAAGAAATTAAACGTGTTGTTGTTGATAAAGATATTGGTGAGCTAGTTGCGACTGAAATGACGCGTTGCATTCAATGTACGCGTTGTGTGCGTTTTGGTGAAGAAGTTGCCGGTATGCGTGAATTGGGTGCGACAGGTCGTGGCGATAGAATGGAGATTGGTACTTTTGTAGAAAAAAGCCTTTCTTCAGAGTTGTCAGGTAATATTATTGATATCTGCCCTGTTGGTGCGCTGACTGCAAAGCCTTCTCGCTATAATTCGCGTGCGTGGGAAATGATACAAAGCCCTAGTATTGCACCACACGATTGCGTGGGCTCTAGTGTGAATCTACATACCTTTAAGGGTGATTTGGTGCGTGTGGTTGCAGACGAAAATGAAGCAATCAATGAATGCTGGATTTCAGATCGTGATCGTTTTAGTTATCAAGGTGTTAATGCAGAAGACCGTGTTACATCACCGATGATTAAGCATAATGGCATTTGGAAAAAAGTTGATTGGAATGAAGCTTTAGATGCGGTTGCTGAAAAATTAAAAACGGTTAGATCTAGTGATGTTAATGTCTTAGCCTCATCGAGAGCGACCTTGGAAGAACTTTACTTGTTGCAAAAATCCATGCGTGCGATTGGTGTGACAAATATTGATCATCGTTTACGCCAGGTGGATTTTAACGATCAAGATAGTATGGGTTTATTCCCGTGGCTAGGGCTGTCAATTGCAGATATTGAAAATCAAGATGCAGTATTGCTTGTAGGTTCTAATGTTCGTAAAGAGCAACCAATGATTAATCATCGCATTCGAAATGCAGTTATTAAAAATAATGCAAAAGTGATGTGTGTTAATCCTTTTGAAATTGACTTTAACTACGATGTAGAAAGCCAGAGTGTTAACAGTCCGATGGATATGGTGAAGGTCTTGGCTATTGTTGCAAAAGCAAGCATTAGTCTTAGTAAAGCCAAAATTCCAGCTGGTTTAAGTGATCAGTTAAAAGCTGTTCGTGCGAATAGTGAAGGCAAGGCAATAGCTGAAAATCTAAAAAATGCTGATAATGCCGTAGTTTTTCTGGGTGGAATATCCGTTCAGCATCCAAGTTATTCCACTTTGCGTGCGCTTGCAGCAGTGATTGCAGAAAATACAGGTGCAACACTTGGGTATTTAGCTGAGTCAGCTAATACGGCAGGTGCATGGTTGGCAGGTGTTGTTCCTCACCGACAAGAAGCGGGTAAGGCTTTAGAGAAAACAGGTAAAAATACTGCAGAAATGCTATCTAAACCATCAAAGGTTTACGTATTGCTCGATATTGAGCCAGAGTTTGCTTGTGATGACCCTCAGCAGGCACAGAATGCGATGGAAGCTGCGGAGTGTGTGATTTCAATTTCACCGTTTGCCGATGGTAATATGTTATCGACTGCCGATATTATTTTACCCAGTGCATGTTATTCAGAAACATCAGGAACATATATCAATGCAGAGGGTACTTGGCAGAGCTTTAGAGCAGCGGCTAAGTCATCAGAAGATGTAAGACCTGCATGGAAAATCCTTCGTGTACTAGGCAATAAATTAGGTATTGACGGTTTTGATTACGTGAGCTCATTAGATGTGCGTGATGAGCTGGAGATAGCTTGTGATGCTGTTAATGACGTAAGCAATACATTTGAAGTTATTGGAAGTTATGGAGCGAGCTCCACTGATGCATTAGAAGGTTTACAACGTATTGGGGAGGTTGCGGAGTTCTGTGGTGATTCTTTGCAGCGTCGTGCAACTGCATTGCAAAAAAGTGCTCCAGAGCAAGAATCTGTACAACTCAATAG
>CAZSXI010000274.1:0-3139 GCA_964611045.1 uncultured Cocleimonas sp.
AAAATTCGGTACGCATGGTATTTGCGCCCCATGCAGGGACTTTAAGCTTTCCATATTGGGATGATTCGGCATTTATCGTATCAAAATTTTCTAATATGGAGGTTTTTATAGATGGATGTAGCCGTCTAGCATCAAAAAAGGATTCACTTTGGATGACGGTGATATTTGGCTTCTGGTTTTTCTTGTACAAATCATCAAAAAAGAGGGGGGGTGGACTATTAAAAGGGGCTGTTTTTAGTGTTTTTGCGATTTTTTCCTTATGTTTTAAGGTTCTTGAATACATGAAATAGCTGTAGAGGCTGTTTATAAGCCCAAACTTGGCATTATCTTTTTCAATGTTGGACGACAGAGGAATACTAAGCGCTATTTTATTGCTTATGATTTGTAGCACAACAATGATAAACAGCGTTGAGAGGATGCGTTGCCACGTAAATGGCATAGCAGGTTCTAATTTCAGCACCGTTATAATTAGACCAACAATAATGATGGCTGCGATGATAACGGGCACTAAGCCTAAGAATCCAAAATACAAACGTGGGTGTTTAAACGCCTGAGCAAACATTGCAAAGTCAGAAAATACCAATGGTTCTTTGAGAGCGACAAATTTTGTATTGTTTACAGCGACCACAATAATAAAAAAGATGATAACGGTTAAAGCCGAAAAAATAGGGCGCTGAACAATGAGTGTTAATGCCAAAAATACGATGCTGATAATCGCGCCGTGTAACGCAAGAGTTTTTGCATTAAAGGTAGACGCTTTGGGTTTGATAAAGCGCTCAGTAAAAATAGTGACGAGGATAGTTGTTAATAATACGGCTAAAAAAAAGTGCATTATTTTTTATGCTTTATGTTGTTTATCGTTTTGTGCTTAGCGCCGTAAAGCACTTCCATAATCCGACCTGCCAAAGCGCTTGGTAACACCGATAAAATCCAAATGCCAAAATTCAGCGGAAAAGGAAATGAGATACTCGCTTTGTTCTTTTTAATGCCTTTGTAAATAATGTCAGCGGCTTTTTCTGGGCTAATCATGAAGGGTTTATCTGAGGTGAATTTATCGCTCAAATTTGACTTAACAAAACCGGGGTAAATCATACTGACCTTAATGCCATCCTGTTTTAACCAACCCCGTAAAGATTCGCCATAGCCTTTAAGCGCTGCTTTGCTAGCACAATAAATGGGTGTGATGGGCATTCCATAATAAGCGGCAAGCGAGCTAACAATCGCAATCTGACCCTTTTTACGTTTTTGCAATTCGCTAATCAGTGGGTTTAGTGTTGCCAAAACCCCGTATAAATTGGTGTCTATCACATGGCTGATCGTGCTCCATGACTCTGCATTACCTTCATCGTCCAAAACGCTAGTAACCCCTGCGTTACAGATAACGAGATCAATCGGGTATTGCGCATCAATGCTTGAAACTAACTTTTGCACGGCTTCGGTTTTAGTGATGTCGATGGAGTGGATGATTGTTTCCGCTTGTTTTTGCTCACAAGCTTTAGCCACTTGCTCTAGCCTTTCGGTGTTTCTGGCAAACAGGATCAAACGAGAATTTGCATCGGCATAGCGTTTTGCCAAGGCTTCTCCAATGCCATTGCTTGCACCTGTGATGAGTATGTTTTTTTTATTTTCCATATTGTTTAGAGCGTCCTCTTATCCGAAAAATAAGACAAGCTACCTTGCACTGCCATTTCAATGCCTTGGCGACTATAAAACCCACCATTAATTTGAGTCTGTTCAATAACCGCTTGATAAAAGTTCTCAAACAATGGTTTATTCGGTGGGCTTGCTTTTGTCCAAAATTGATCGAGAGAACCTTGAAAGGTTAGTCCCGCCATATCATAAATTGCCGAGCCTAAAGCAATCACAGGGCATCCTACTTGTAACGCCGATGTGCCAGCCGTGCTATTGACCAATACAGCGCCCTCTGCGTGTTTAAGTAAACTATTTAAATCACCAGATTCTAAGTGAATTAATCGTTCTTTGGCTACGCCATATTGTCTGGACGCGTCTTCAATGACTTGAGAATAAGGGACAAACCAAGGGTCAAGTGGATGGACTTTTATCACTAATACACTTTCTTTCGGAGCATGTTTTGCAAATGACGCTATCGCCTGTTGAATTAATATTGTGACTGTTTTAATGGGCGAATGAATCCGCATTTGTGAATCGCCATCAAGTTGTAACGGCAAGATATAAAATGTTTTTTGGCTTCGGAGTAGCTTATTTATTTGCTGTTTTGACCTGTTGTTATAATAAAAAAACAAACTCGGTAGGCGCTTAATCCAACCCCAATATTCTTTTGATGCTCGTTCTGGGCGATGCGATTGATAATGCGGAAAATATGACTTTAATAACAAGGTTGCGGCATGATAACGAATATCATGCCAAGCACGAATGGCTAAACCACCGCCTGTTTCTTTTGGGTTTTGTGGGCTGTTCTTCAAAGAAAACCCTTCATAGAAAACAGGATCTTTTGATAAGCTGGATAAAGCATTCACACCACCCTTGTCTAATGTAATCCAGTTGGGTCGAAAGTAGCCTTCCTCATAAACATGCACATGAATATCAGCAGTTTTGGCATTACTAATCGCGGGTGTGTGAAGTGGGCGGGTGTCACCAAATAAGACTATATCCGTGATGTTATTCTCATCAAAAAGAGAGACATAAAAAGCATCAAGACCTTTTAACCCTCCACGGTAATTGATGTGCTTGAGCGCGGTTGATAAAAATCGACCAGACAATAAATCACCACCACAAAAATTCACTTTTAAAACGGTGTGACCTGCTGATTCCAGTGCTTTCCCTAACTCAGAAAAAAAAGGTGTTGCAACACCTTGTAATAGGAGGAATTTTTTTTTTGTAATTGAAGGGCTGGTCATGGCTGGGATTGTAGCATTGTAAAAAATACAAAACAGCGAAAAACAGGGGGGTGGCAACGTAAAAGGAGGTAAGCGTCATACCGTTGGTTAATAGTTTTAGAAAAAGATAAGTAGCGAAGAGATTTATTCCCGCCCAATCAACTCAATCTCATACCCATCAGGGTCTTCTAAAAAAGCAATTATCGTTGTGCCAGCATTCATCGGCCCTGCATCGCGGATGATTTTCCCACCCATCGCTTTCATCTTCTCACAGGCTTCAT
>CAZSXI010000275.1:0-3123 GCA_964611045.1 uncultured Cocleimonas sp.
AATTGTGATTTACAAATGGCACAAATAGCTGCCATATGTGTTACTTGATAATTATCTGTTACATGTTTTAGTGCTTCCATACGAGGTTGCGCACCCTTAACACGAATCTCCATCAAATCATCCGTAAGGATTCCGCCGCCACCGCCACAACAGAACGTAGCATCGTTAATGGTATCTGCTGGCATATCAACAAAGTTGTTACACACCGCTTTTATGACATCACGAGGCATATCAAATTGTCCGCCGGGCTTATCACCCATACGAGAACCACGTGCGATATTACAAGAATCGTGGAATGTTAAAACTTTGTCATCATTCTTTGATTTATCGATATTTAATTTACCTGCCGCTAGTGCTGGCGCGGTAATTTCAAGTATATGCTGTGGTATCGGATAATTCTGATCAAGAAAATCAAATGGGCCTGCTAAAGTATTTAAGAAGCCGTAAGCCACACGCCATGCATGTCCACACTCTCCAAATACAATACGTTTAACGCCTAGATCTTCAGCGGCTTTACGAATACGCAATGATATTTTACGCATATTCTCGTAACTACCGATGAACATACCGAAGTTTGCACCTTCTGATGCATACGAACTTAACGTCCAATCTAAACCTAGCTCGTGGAATACTTTAGCGTAACCCATCAAACCATCAACATGAGGCTCTGCAAAAAAATCAGCTGATGGCGTAACAAGCAAAATATCAGAACCTTTTTTATCCAAAGGTAGCTTTACATCGACACCCGTCTCATCGAAAATATCTTCTTCAAGACCTTCTAAGGTATCCGCTAGTGCGCCTTCAGGTAGACCAAGGTTGTTACCAATTTTATGTACTTTGCCCATAATCTCAGTACAGTATTTTTGACCCATACCGATATGATCTAGAATTTCACGTGCTGCCATTGAAATTTCAGCTGTATCAATACCGTAAGGACAAAAAACCGAACAACGACGACACTGTGAACATTGGTGGTAATAGTTATACCAATCTTTTATTACATCTTCTGTTAATTCAGCGGCACCAACAAAACCAGGCATGCCCATTTTACCAAAAAATTTACCCGCAAAGGTAAAGTAACGGCGGTATACTTTTCTTAATAGGTCTTGGCGAGCAACTGGCATATTTTTAGGATCAGATGACCCAATGTAGTAATGACACTTATCAGTACAAGCACCACACTTAACACAAATATCTAGGAAAACTTGAAATGATCGGTAACGACCTCTTAGGTCATCCATTTTATCTAATGCACGCTCTTTCCAGTTTTCTACAAGCGTATCTGTATCACCATAGTTCTCAACACCTTCTGGCATCGTGAAATCTGTTGGATAATGCATATCCTCTTGGAATTCTGGTTTTGAAATCCAAGGTCCATGACCTTTCATCGCATCAGGTTGAAGGCTAGGAATATCTAATAAACCATCTTCACCTGTAACTTTTGGTATTTCGTAATCAGCCATGGCTATATTCCTTAATCCAACTCATCGAGGTAGTTCTTGCCTTGCTTCTCAAGCTCAATAGCCCATGGCGCAATGTGGCGCTTTTCACGTGGGTTATCAATTTGATTACGAGTCGGGCTAAAGAAAATACCAGGAGCATGTAATAGTTTACTAATTGGGAAAATCAGCATCAGGATTGCTACCAAGCCAAGGTGTACCAATAGCGGTATATCGGCTGGCAAAGGATTCATCTGAAAAGTGATTAAACCACTAAAAAATGTTTTTACCATGACAATATCGGTAGGATTAACGTACTTCATCATTAAACCAGATACACCGATCATTATTAGCAACAACAACATGACAATATCAGATGGAGCGCTAATATACCGTACACGGTCAATGAATATTCGGCGCGCCATCAAACCTAGCAGACCTAAAATAAAGAAGAAGCCTGCATAAATACCGAAGGGTTGTACAAACTGAATAACGCCCCAAACAGGATCCTGCACATAACGGAAGTGACGAAGCACTATAATAAGCATGGTGTAATGAAAAAGCATGCCTAAAACCCAAAGTAACTTATCTGCACGGAATAGACTTTTAAATAAGAATACTTCCTGCATCATGCGTATCACAACACCACCCTGCGTAACAGGTGCTGGCGTAGTAGGAATTTTCAGTGGTGCTGGGGTTTTCGCGTAGATACGAATCTTATTGGCAACACCCAATACTAATACTAATGTTGCAACCCAAAACAAAAGGGCATAAATAACACCAATGACATCTTGCACAATGCAACTCCTAAATTCGTAAAATCTATCTCTTTCAAAAACTTACAGTATACTTCTATAAAAACACTATAAGCTTTTGAAAAAGAACTTGGGAGTGAAACACTCCCAAAATCCTTAAAATATTCTATCTAACTCTCTAGTAAGAGAATAATTAGATTTAAACACAACCTGTTGGCTTAGGAAGACCAGCATACTTACATGCTTGCTTACCAGGACCGTAAGGGAATAAAGAGTAAAGGTACTTTGAGTTACCTTTGTCTTTACCTAAACGCTTACCAACAGCTTTAGTTAGAACACGTACCGCAGGAGCGATTTGATATTCTTCGTAGTATTCACGTAGGAAATTGATAATATCCCAGTGCTCATCTGATAAATCTACATCTTCGCCGTTTGCAAGTGCTTCGCCAATCTCTGGCGTCCATGAAGAAAGATCAATTAAGTATCCTTCTTCGTCTAGTTCAATTGACTCACCGTTTAATTCAAGTGTTGACATAATAATTTCCTCTTGCTTATATATTTAATATAAAAATAAAATTAGCTAAAAATCGCACAACTCAATTATCTAATAATTAAGTTACACAGGTTTTATAGCCAGCTTTGCGTCGTCTCATTCTCTACAGTTAAGTCGACAAAACCTGCATAATCAACGGCTTTGATACCGTCGATCATACGATCTTCACTCAAACCACGTGCTGCAAGATCACCACCTAAAACATACACAGACACATCGCCCATTGCTGTTTTAAGCTTGTCAGAAAATGATGTACCTTCGATTGCACCAACTGCTGCATCTTCGATCATCAAAACCGAATCACCTGCTTTTACGTGATTTAAACAACTTCTAAAAGACACCTTTTCAAACGGTGACTTATTTACAATATGTAGCA
>CAZSXI010000276.1:0-1723 GCA_964611045.1 uncultured Cocleimonas sp.
AACAAGATTCAGAGTATTGCCAGCAGCGTTTAAATAACCCGACACCTCGATTACTTGAAAGTGAATTCATCAAATCATTTGCAACATCCTGTATAGATATATCGGATGGTTTGTTGCAAGACTTATCTCATGTGTTGGAAGCTTCGCAAATGGGTGCAATGATAACAGTATCAGAGTTGCCATTTTCTCCTGCACTTGAAGGATTGGATAAGGAATTAGCAATAAACTTTGCACTGAAAGGTGGTGATGATTATGAGTTGCTGTTTACCATTCCTACCAAGAATGAGTCGCAATTCTTAGATAAAACAAACGGCAAAGTTACTTGTATCGGTGTAGTCACTAAAGAAAAATTCATAATTAAAAATGAAGCTGGAAAGCACTTAACTAGCTCGGGGTATAATCACTTTCATGTCTGACAAGAATCCAAAAATTGAGAGCCTAAATAAAAAGGTTCTAACCAACCCCGTCCATTTTCTAGCTTTTGGTTTTGGTAGTGGTTTAGCACCCTTCGCGCCAGGAACATTCGGCACACTGATGGCAATCCCGCTGTACTTATTGATGCAATCATTAACACTCCCACTCTATCTGTTAATCACAGCTATCGTATGTATCGTCGGTATTTGGATCTGTGGTAAATCCTCAGACCTACTCGGAGTGCACGACCACTCGGGCATTGTATGGGATGAGTTCGCAGGTTATTTTGTCACCATGATTGCTGCACCATCAGGATGGGTTTGGATAATCATAGGTTTTGCGTTATTTCGTTTATTTGATATTTGGAAGCCTTGGCCAATTTCGGTTCTAGATAAGCAGGTGCACGGTGGTTTAGGCATTATGGTTGATGATATTTTGGCAGGTGTGTTTTCTTTTGCTATTTTGCAACTAATAGCGTTGTTTTATACGTGAAGGTATCATGTGAAAATACAGATTTGAACCGTTCATACATTTTTTTTTGACAAGTGCATTTGTTTTGTTAATATGGGATATAAACTGTTACGAAAAAATAAAAAAAAATAGATTTCTGGGTATGGAAGCCGTCATTGATTCACAAAGTAGTATCAATTTTCTTATGATATTACGATTTATTCAACCGGATTGAATATTATGATCTGATCTTAATTGTTAATACTTAGGAGTCAATAATGTTCGCGATAAGTCAATTATTTTCTAAAAAAAATGACCTTGATGCTGAAGATCAATATACAAAAGTTGCATCTTTAATTGAGGAAGGGTCTGTTTTAGATCGGAGAAAACTCTCTGACGATCGTCGTATTTCTATCGAAAGACGTGTGCGATTACGAAATGCTTTTTCAGGTGTGGAAAAAAGAAATGATGATGAAAGGCGTACTACTGCTAGTCGTCGTGAGGGGGAGCCTTTAGAGTCGGGTGTGGATAAAACCCCAGACAAAAGCCCAAATAAAGTTCAAGAAGATCAGGGTTTAAATGACGTAGAAATATTGATTCGTGATCAGACGGAAATAATTAAAAAGATAAGCGAATTATCAGAGGCTGCGAAGGTCAATGAATTTCAGGGCATAAGAGAAAAAATAAAGGATATTTCATTTAAAGTTAAAAGTATAACGTGTGAAGAAGAAAAGCTCTTATATCTCAGTTTTGATAAAAATGTTAAAAGTGCTAGTGAGAAAACGGATAAGTCTCTAACGGAGATTCTTTTTTATATACACGATGTATCTGATCAAGTATTAGAGTATTTAGATCGGTA
>CAZSXI010000276.1:1823-3120 GCA_964611045.1 uncultured Cocleimonas sp.
TAAGTAAAAATTCTCGAAATGCTTCGGCTACGGGAGACATTGCTTTACCTTTGCGAGTAACTAAATGCCAGTATCTTTTTAGGGGGAAACCCTTCACATCCAGAGTGATTAGATGATTATTGGCTAATTCTAATTGTATCGTATGCATGGATACCACGCCTAATCCAAAACCCGCAGATACGGCGTGTTTAATGGCTTCGTTGCTGCTCATTTCCAGTGTTGTGTCACAAATGAGACCAGATTCAGAAAAGTGTTTAGCAATAGCTTCACGTGTTCCTGATCCTTTTTCACGCACGACAAACTTTTCATTTTCCAAGTCTTGAATCGCTATTTTTTTTCTCTTTTTAAGAGGGTGATCGGGTGTTGCAATAATGGCTAGGGGGTTTGGCATAAAGCGTTCTGATACTAACCCACGACCTTTAGGTGGTTCGCCCATAATCACCAAATCAGGTTCATAGTTTTCTAATTGCTCTAAAATATTTTGCCGGTTAGTGACATCGAGGTTGATAGTAACTTCAGGATGTTTTTTAGAGAAGGCTGCTAAAATGCGTGTAGTGAAATGGTTGGCGGTACTGGCAACAGATATAACGAGATGTCCAGTTTCAAAACCTTTAGTT
The DNA here is from genome assembly GCA_964611045.1 of uncultured Cocleimonas sp. Lineage (GTDB taxonomy): Bacteria > Pseudomonadota > Gammaproteobacteria > Thiotrichales > Thiotrichaceae > Cocleimonas. The sequence goes on from CAZSXI010000276.1 coordinate 2,441, forward strand.
CTTTCTACAAAGTCCAGCATGTTCTTATAACTTTGGATCATTTCCTTACTGTATTTTCTTAATTGCTCTCCGGTACTACTTAATTTTAACGTTTTGCCGCGCTTTTCAAATAATGTAATATCTAAGTTTTTTTCAAGTTGCTTCATTTGCATAGACACAGCAGGTTGAGTCATGTGCAACTTTTCAGCGGCTTGAGTATGGCTTTGATAGCGGGAGACGGCATCAAAAATTCGAATTTGGCGCATGGATATATGTGGCATTAATGGCGAGACCTATAAAATGTCATACAATATTGATAAAAGTGACCTAATCTACTGATTTTTTTCTGGTGTATTTTAACGATCAAATAACACATAAGCAATCCTTATGCATGGCGCATGTATTTTTTAGTTTTATTTATGGTTGTTTTGTACCAAAATAGCCCGCTCTTTAATTAAACAAGATGCATATGTTTATTAAAGAAGATAAAAGAATACATTTGGTATGTGTGGAGGCTACCTATATTTGGTCAAACGGATGTAGATGCTATTCTCGCTGAAGTTGAAGCTTGTCATAAAGCCCATCTAGACAATCACGTTCGTCTGTTAGGTTTTGATAATTTTGCAAAGTCTGCTGGTACAGCAATGGTTATTAAGCGCGGTGTTTCTGTTTAAAACAGAACCCGTAGGTAATCAAAAAGC
>CAZSXI010000277.1:0-3060 GCA_964611045.1 uncultured Cocleimonas sp.
GCGAGTTGCGTGTCTTTATCGCTAGAATCTAAATTATTAATATTGATGAGGGTTTCTATTTTACCGCGTACAGCGCCGTCTTTCTCTGTTTTTAAGTGTGCTTGTAAAGCTTCAATACCGGATTTATTGGTTTTACCGAACATGTGTTTAACAGCGGCTAAACGCTTGCCCGCATCGGGGCTGGAAAGATTCAGTGTCGCAATGGATGCGCGTAATATTCCGCGTAATTTATTATTAACTTTGACTTTTTTAAGTTTTGATTTGCTAAGCGTGCCCAAGTCTTTTTGGTCAAGCACGCTGGTTAATGCAAAGCCATCATCACCTTTTTTGCCGATGACGACTATTTTGTCTTCTTTAGTGTAAAACAGCCGTGCTTTAAGCATGGCTTCTAAAATAGATTGAACGCGTTCATCTTTTGTGGCGACGAGTTGTTCTATTGCTTCGCCTTTTTTGTTATAGCTTTTGGATTGCAATAGTTCGAGTGCTTGAATGAAAGGTTCTGAATTTGTGTGTTGTAAATTAGTGTTTTCTGCGAAGCTATTGCTTGTGAAAAATAAGCTAAGTGAAAAAATTAAGAGGGGGATAATTCTATTTTTCTGAGAGAAAAATGACATAGAGTTTACTGCATTGTTTAATAGGGGAATTATTGAGGAGCTGAATACTTCAGCTCCTCAATAACTGTAGAACAATTATTTAGCCGCTGCCAAACATTTCTTCGTTTTAGTATTGAAATTTCCACATTTAATTGGAGCAGTCCAATCAGAAATTAAATCTTTACTACCTTCTAAATAATCAGACCACGCATCGCCAGCTACTTCACCTTCAGTTTGCCACACAACATCAAACTGACCATCTTCTTGAATTTCACCAATTAGTACAGGCTTGGTTAAGTGATGATTTTTCAACATTTTAGCGGTGCCACCTGTCATGTTTGGTACTTCAATACCAATCATCGCTTCAGCAACTTTATCGGTGCCAGTGGAGCCCGCTTTTTCAACAGCCTTCACCCACATTTTGAAGCCAATAACATGTGCTTCCATAGGGTCGTTTGTTACGCGCTTCTTGTCTTTAATGAATGTCTGCCAAGTTTTGATAAACTCTTCATTTTCTTTACTCTCAACGCTCATGAAGTAGTTCCATGCTGCAAGATGACCGACTAGAGGCTTTGTATCAAGACCAGAAAGCTCCTCTTCACCCACCGAAAATGCAATAACAGGAATATCTTCAGATGAGACGCCTTGGTTTCCAAGCTCTTTGTAGAAAGGAATATTTGCATCACCGTTAATAGTTGATACAACCGCTGTTTTCTTACCTGTAGAGCCAAACTTTTTGATGTCAGATACAATTGACTGCCAATCTGAATGACCGAACGGTGTGTAGTTAATCATAATGTCTTTTTCATCAACACCTTTTGATATCAAGTAAGCTTTTAGAATCTTATTTGTCGTACGCGGGTAAACATAATCAGTACCAGCAAGTACCCAACGCTTAACGTTGAGTTCATCCATCAAATAATTAACCGCAGGAATCGCTTGTTGGTTTGGCGCAGCGCCAGTATAGAAAATATTCTTAGATGACTCTTCACCTTCGTATTGAACAGGGTAGAACATTAAACCGTTAAGCTCTTCAATTACGGGTAAAACTGACTTACGCGAAACTGATGTCCAAGCACCAAAAATCACATCCACTTTTTCTTTAGAAATAAGCTCACGTGCTTTCTCTGCAAATAGAGGCCAATCTGACGCAGGATCAACAACTACCGCTTCAAGTTGCTTTCCTAGTAGTCCACCTTTTTTATTTTGCTGTTCGACAAGCATCAGCATGGTGTCTTTCAATGTTGTTTCACTGATTGCCATCGTGCCTGAAAGTGAGTGTAAAACACCTACTTTGATCGTTTCTTTAGAATGAGAGGCTGCAAAAGCCTGCGTTGATAAAAATGTTGCGCCAAGCACTAATGTGGTAGCGAGCATTTTTTTGAAATTAGTATTCATAAAATATCCTCCGTGGATTTATTGGGTTTGTGCGGAAGATAGTTTGCAGGAACTGTGCCAAAGCAATAAATGTAAAAAACAACAACTTACCGTTCGTCAGAGGGAATTTTCGAGCTTAGATGGTGCAAAAAAAGGATATTAGCCCCTTTTTGGTGATAAGTTTGATTTTACGCAAAGACTTTTTGAATCCACAGTGATATGTCTCTCACCTCTTCGCCACACAATGAATGCTCCATCTCATACTCATGTGCCTCTACCTCAAAGCCTTGCGCTTTAAGTTTGGGCACATAGTCTTGCCAACTTGCCACGGGAATTACGGGGTCACGTGTACCGTGGACGGCAAAAACAGGCAAGCCTTTTTGCTCGGCATGAGTTTGTGTAAATAAGTTTTCATCAAACGGCATATAAGTGGATAGCGCCATTACACCTGCCAATTTTTTAGGATAACGAAACCCTGCATGAAGTGCGATTACCCCACCTTGCGAAAAGCCTGCGAGTATAATCTTTGTTGAGGCTATGCCATTTTCTATTTCTTGGTCGATGAATTGATTGATCCAGCCAACGGTGGTTAACAAATCACTTTCATCGGTATTGTTGCTCCTGTCTAGCGAGAACATATCGAACCATGCACGCATCTCAAAGCCGTTGTTTAAGGTAATTGGGCGAACAGGCGCGTGCGGGAATATGAATTTTATTGCGAGCGTTTCGGGCAGTCTTAATTCTGGCACTAGTGGGACAAAATCGTTTCCGTCTGCGCCTAAGCCATGAAGCCAGATAATGGTGTACTCTGTTTTTTCTGCTGTTTTTACAACTTCAAAGGGTAGTAAATCACTCATTTTTATTCATCACTTGAATTACAAGGCTTGCGAGGAGTCCCAGCTTAGGCTAGGAAGGCTTTAATATCACTATTTACTCGTACAAATCATCAAAAAAAGGGGGAGGTGGACAGGGCTAACGCATTAAAAGTAACCAAATTTGTGGGTTCGTTAAAGTTTGGTGCATTAAAGTCAGTTTTTGAGTAATTTTACGTGCCCTTCGACAGGCTCAGGGTACTGCAATGGAGTTCTAC
>CAZSXI010000278.1:0-3056 GCA_964611045.1 uncultured Cocleimonas sp.
TATGGAAAGCTTAAAGTCCCTGCATGGGGCGCAAATACCATGCGTACCGAATTTTCATTTTTAACGGGCATACAAAATAAAGATTTGGGTTTCTATCGTTATTATCCCTATCAATTTTTAGCCAAAATTAAGATCTCTTCCATCGCCAGCGCTTTAAAAAGCCAAGGCTATTACTGCGTTTGCATTCATCCACACCCTGCATCTTTTTTCGGGCGCGACCGCATTTTTCCTAATATGGGATTTGACGAATTTATTGATGTTAATGATTTTCAACAGCCAGAAAAATTTGGCCCGTATGTTTCAGATGAAACCGTCACCAATAAGATTCTTGAAATTACAAAAAATAAAACAGATAAACCTTTATTCATCTTTGTAATCACCATGGAAAACCACGGGCCCTTACATTTAGAAAAAACATCACCCGAAGAACAAACAAAATATTACGATGATCATGACAGCCATGCTGATACCCTGCCTACCGATTTAAACGACCTAACGGTCTACCTTCGCCATTTAAAAAACGCAGATAAAATGATTAAAACGCTAACCGATGCGTATCGAAAAACAAGCAAAGAAACGACCCTGTGCTTTTATGGTGACCATGTGCCGAGTATGCCGACGACCTACAAATCCACTTGCTATCATGATGATCATTCCGATTATTTTATTTGGCATTCAAAGACTGAAAATTCGGATAGCAGAATACAGCAGACGACAACTATCGAAACCCTTGCTACAAGTATTTTCAATACTAATAAATAAAACAAGCACAACAGGAGCCCTCGCTTAGGCGAGGAAGTCTTTCAAAATTTGAAAACCAATCTTTACAAGCTTCGCTAAGGAGCTAGCTTGCAAATATAGTTTAAGAAATATTCCTCGCCTAAGCGAGGACTCCTGTAATCATATAATCTACTATGGCTTCTGAAAATAACTCCGCTACAAAACAGGAAAAAAAGGGGAGGGTGTGCTTTAATAAAGACTAATAGTCTCCTAGGAAAACCCAATGTTTCTTAAAAAAAGTCTTTTACTACTTTTTACTCTCTCCCTTAGCATCAATATCCATGCTGATGACACAAAAACAGCAGGAGAGAAAGCCATAGAAGCAGCCAATAAAGCCATCATTAATATCAACACGGCTGAATTAGAAAAGCTTCTCGCAGAGAACCCTAAGATTGAGCTGATTGATGTACGTACTAGCGATGAAATTGATTTCATCCGAGGTACCATTGATGCAGATGAGAATGCAAACATTCCTCGTGGCTGGCTAGAGTTTGATGTGGGCAGTCAGGTAAAAACCAAAGACACCCCCATTGTTGTTTATTGTGGAACAAACCAACGTAGCCCATTGGCTGCACGCACCTTAATGGATTTAGGCTATACCAATGTAAAAAACTATGCCGATGGTTTTAACAAGTGGCTAGAGCTAAAGAAGCCCGTTAATTTTACCGACAAAGCACCTGAATCAATGCTCTACAGCATGCCCATAAAAGTCAGGGATAATGTCTATTCTGCCATTGGCGCAACTGCTCCAGCCACTCACGCCAATTCGGGGCATAATAATAATCTTACATTTGTTGTCACCACCGATGGTGTAATAGTTTTTAACGCGGGCGATAATTATCTGCTGGCGAAAGCACTACACACTGAAATCAAAAAAATCACAGATCAACCTGTAAAATACGTGGTGCTAGAAAACGCCCAAGGCCATGCCATGCTCGGCACTAACTACTGGCAATCCCAAGGCGCACAGGTTATTGCACACATTGATGCACTCAATGAGATGAAAGAACACGGTGATCAAATTATCGAGCGTATGCAACGTGGTCGTCGTGACAAATCTCAATACACGGTACTTGCCTACCCTGATAAAACCTTCAAAGATAAAATGGTGATCGAAATGGGTGATGACATTTTTGAAATACTGTATCTTGGCCCTGCTCACAGCCCTGGTGATATTTCGCTTTGGATGCCTGAAAAGAAAATTATGATTGCAGGGGATGTCGCTTTTCACCAGCGTTTATTACCCGTGTTTGAATATACCGATACCGCAGGTTGGATTGCAACATGGGATATTTTTGAAGCGTTTAAACCTGAAATTATCATCCCCGGTCACGGTTCACCCACTACTGATATGAATGAGCTAAGAAAATACACCCAAGATTATTTAGTTCATATGCGCGAGAAAATTGGAGAGGTTCTTGATAATGACGGTAGCGTACAAGATGCTTATAAGATTGACCAGTCGGCTTACTCTCATTTAGATACCTTTAATGATCTAGCACTACAAAATGCAGGACGCATATTTCGATCTATGGAGTTTGAATAAAAAACTAAAATAGTCAATTCTAAGGGAGGAGGAAAAATATGGGAGAAACAATGCTAACGACTATTTTAATACTCATTGTTTTGGCGGTGATAGCCACGTCTATCTTCTTATTCGTCACCAATCCCTCCCTTTCTCGTAACTGGTCTCCAGACCAAGCAGTAATGCCATCCATTCACTTTTTGGATGATAATAAAATACAAATCAATAATATCCGCAATATTAATTACCGCACCACACGTGATTATGATCTTAACTTCTATGATCGAACCATTAAGCTTGAAGACGTAGAATCCGCATGGCTATGTATCTCACCCTTTGGTGGTTTTGGCGTGGCACATACCTTCGTATCCTTCGGGCTTAAAGATGGCACTTACCTTGCCATCTCCATAGAAATTCGTCGTAAGCTAAAGCAAAAATTTGACCCAGTAAAAGCCTTCTTCCGCCAATATGAAATCATGTATGTCATCGCTGATGAAAGTGATGTCATTAAAGTACGTACCAATACCATTAAAGCTAAGGTACGACTCTTCCCTATTCAAACAGAAAAAGTGCGCGTACAAGCGGTATTTTCAGACATGCTAAAACGCGCGGACAAATTAGGTAAAGAGCCAGAGTTTTATAATACCATTTGGAATAACTGCACCACCAATATCGTCAAACATGCAAAACGCTTCTCAGAAAAACCCATCCCAATGTGGGATTACCGCTATCTGATCCCTGAAGATATTGA
>CAZSXI010000279.1:0-3037 GCA_964611045.1 uncultured Cocleimonas sp.
ATTGATATTTGGAAATAGTATGAAAATTTTAAATAATTTTCTAACGAGTGGTCATGATTTTTCTGCTGATGAGAACTTACTCAAATTTAGATTTTCATTATTAAATCCATTGATGCTTACAGCGTTGATTCTAACATTTTCTAATCTCCACATAAGCAAAAAATAGGGGAGGGTGAACAATGAAAACCTCAAAAAAACCTTTTATTATTGACCCCGCTAAGGATGATGCCTAGTAGGATTGAGGCTAGGGAGGGGAGCTTGGTTTTCTGAGGGGTATTTTTGAAGTAAATAAAAAGTAAATTGATTTAATTCTATTTACCCACATAATCCAACTATGTTACGACTTGCACTCATTCCTTTTGTTTCAATCATCCTGCTTTTACTTACTTCTATTGTTATTTGGCTGGTTTACAAAAAAGTGAAAAAAGGTATTGGCTACACCCTGAAAAAAGGTGCTGAAATAGCCAATGATCAGCAGCAAAAATGGACAGAGAGAGAACAACGCAAGAAACTTCCTGAAATTCTCCAAAAGGGTTTCAGCGACTACGATAAAATCTACACGACTACAACATCGCTACCTGAAGAATGGCATTTATCCCTTAGGCTGATTGTGCAAAAGGCTAAAGATATTTTGGATGAAGTTGCGTTGGAATTTGAAAACAGTAACAATAATGCCGATGAGAAAACAAAGCCAAGCGAGCAAAATAAAAAGCTAAACAGTATTCGTTCTTTTTTCATCCATAGTTTAGATGCTTTACTTCAGTTCGTAGAAAAACTGGGTAGTGATCACCAAAAAATGAGCGTCGATGAGATTGATAAGGCTCGTCAAAATATTAATGTGTTTAAAGCCGATTTATTAAACCATCAAGAAACGTTGCATAAGGTCAGGCGTTTTGATTTTGATGTGGTGATGGATGTGATTAAAGCGCGTTTGAAGTAACGTGCTTTCTATTTATCTTTTTTAATAACTTTCACAATATCATCTACAGCATCTTCAACAACATCATCAATTTTCTTTACCAATGAGTCATCAAGGTCACTATTAGTGACAGTCTTACCTGCTGGAGCCACAACGCCCAAAGACATTACTAACTTCAAGGCTTCTTCAACATCAATATCAAGTACTTTAACGTCTTTAATAGGGATGAATAGAATAAAGCCAGAGGTTGGATTTGGTGTTGTTGGAACAAAGACCGTCACCAGTTTGTCATCCGCAGCCTCATCCATAAACTTTGGAGAGCTACTTGTTTTAAAACAGAGAGTCCAAATACCTTTGCGAGGGTATTCGATTAAATACACCGCACTAAAGGTATCACCTTCTGATGAAAGTACGGTTTCAGTAACTTGCTTAACAGAAGAATAAATACTGCGAACAAGAGGGATTCTATCAAGTATGTTTTCTCCCCACTTGATTAAACGTCTGCCTGCGAAGTTGGTAAGGAAAAAGCCCGTAACAAATATAATAACGGAACTGACAATAATGCCAAGACCAGGAACATCAAAGCCAAGCAGGTTTTCTGGTCGCCATGCTGGAGGCAAGAAGACAATCGTCTTGTCCATCAAATCCACAAGCAACTTAATGACTAGAATGGTGATTCCGAGCGGTATCCAGATCAAAAGACCGGTGATGATGTATTTTCTTAATTTTCCAAACATAATGTTTTATTTAGCTCTGCTTTTATCGATTGCTACTTCTTTGTAGTAGGTGTTTTGCTTTCTGTCTTTTTTGATTCTGTTTTATTCGCTTTTTTATTATCGGTTTTTGTAGAATTGGACTTATCATCATTTTTAGCGGTGAGATTTTTCTTAGCGCCTTTTTTAAAGTCTGTTTCGTACCAGCCAGAACCACTCAAACGAAAAGCTGCAGCAGACACCATTTTTTTCATTTCTGGTTTCCCGCATGATTCACAATCAGTGAGAGGTGCATCGCTAAACTTTTGTATAATCTCAATTTCGTTTCCGCAAGATTGACATTGAAATTCGTAAATAGGCATAGGTAAATCCGTTAAAGGTATTAAGAGACCTCTGCACGAGAGATATGACGGATAAAAACAGCTTGAATTCTCCCTGTTACCCCTAAAAACTCGATCAATAGCCATGCTATTAATCTCCTTTTTAGGAAAAACAGGAAAAATTACGCATATTTTTCTCTCGCCATACTCTCGTGCAAAGGTCTCTGAAAATATTAGCAATTGATAATATAGTGTTTATTTATAGAAACACAAGCCTCATTCATCAGAAATTCTCTGCTAAAATAGCGCTATCAATAAGGGTTAAAAGTATGGAAACAGTATTAGTAACAGGTTGCTCAAGTGGTATCGGCTATCACGTTGCCAAGGGCTTAAAAGAGCGAGGCTACAATGTATACGCAACCGCACGTAAAGAAAGTGATGTTGAACGATTAATATCAGAAGGCTTTAAATGCTTGCAATTAGACTATGCAGACACACAAAGCGTGCAAGATTTAGCCAATGAATTAATGCTCTTGATTGGTACGAATCTTTACGGTGTATTTCACAATGGTGCTTACGGACAACCTGGCGCAGTAGAAGATCTCACACGAGAAACCTTAGAAAAACAGTTTGCAGCCAATGTATTTGGTTGGATGGAATTGAATAATCGTCTAATCGTTTTAATGCGCCATAATAATCGTGGTCGAATTATTTTTAATAGTTCGGTATTGGGTTTAATTTCCCTGCCATTTCGTGGTGCTTACAACGCTAGCAAATATGCGATTGAAGGTTTCGCTGATACTTTACGTTTAGAACTTTCTGATACTAATGTAAAAGTATCTTTGGTCGAACCTGGTCCTATCGAAAGTCGTTTTCGCGCTAATGCTTTACAAGCACTAAAAGACAACGTGAATATGGAAGACAGTGTGCATCGTGATCGTTATAAAAAAACCTTAAAACGACTAGCAAAAGAAGGCAGTGTTGATTCGTTCACGCTTCCCCCAGAAGCCGTGCTGAAAAAAGTCATCCATGCGCTAGAAAGCAAAAGCCCGCAGGCACATTATTATGTGACCACACCGACCTAT
>CAZSXI010000280.1:0-3029 GCA_964611045.1 uncultured Cocleimonas sp.
TGATCATTACGATAGAGACTCACAATTCTTATCGGCAGGCTTCCAGTTTCATTTTCAGGGGTTAAAACAGTAGCGTTTTTTAAAACGAAGTAGCAGCTCTAGCTGCTTGATCATAAAGCCCAGAAAGTGATCTTAGTGTTCGCGCCAACTCACTCAGCTCTCCGTGATCAACTCCCAAGGTCTCAAAAGCTTTAATCAAACAATGTTCACGAATTTCGCGGTAGCGTTCGCAGAGTTTCATACCTTCTTTGGTGAGGGTATAAAACACTTCTTTACCTTGTTTTTCACCTTGCACGAGATTGCGTTTGGTGAGTTTTCGCAGGGCGTAGGCGACTAGGTGGGTGTCATCAATATTTAAAGTGAAGCAAATATCAGTGACACGTTTAGCGCGGTCGCGATGATTGATATTATGTAGGACGAGAATATCGTTAGTGCTCAATCCTTCGCTTCCGCTGGCGGACATGCAGTGTTCTGTCCAGCGTGCAAAGGCATTGTTGGCGATGATCAAGCCGTATTCAACTTCGCTTAATTCGACATTGGATTCGCTGACCAGTTTTGAAGCTGAAACAATGGGTAGGTTTTTTTCGTTTTTTGTCATGTCTTTTAAGCCTCTTCTATATTTCCATAGCCACCGCCACCCGGTGATTTGATGATGATTGAATCGCCAGCATTTAGTGCAACTTCTGCTGTTGTGCCTAATTCTTCTTGCTCACCATTAGCACGTTCAACAATATTGACACCTACACTTCCAGCTTCGCCACCTGCCATCCCATAGGGCGGTACTTTACGGTGCCCCGTGAGTAGGGTAGCGGTCATGGGTTCTAGGAATCGTACCTTACGTTCAATGCCTTCACCACCTTTGTGTTCGCCTGCGCCACCTGAGTTTTTACGGATTTTGAATTCATCTAAAATGACAGGAAAGCGAACTTCTAAAACCTCAGGATCGGTTAATCGAGAATTAGTCATGTGGGTGTGAACCGCATCTGTACCATCGTTGTTTTTAGTTGCCCCTGCGCCACCACAAAGTGTTTCGTAATACTGATATTCATCATTACCCCAAAAAAAGTTATTCATTGATCCTTGCGAGGCTGCCATGACTTTTAGTGCGCCGAATAAAGTATCTACAATGACTTGCGAAGTTTCCACATTGCCCGCGATAACGGCAGCAGGGTATTCAGGGCTGATCATGGATTTTTTGGGAATGATAATTTCTAAGGGTTTCAAACAACCTTCGTTGAGTGGAATATTGTCAGCGACCATACAACGAAAAACATATAAAACGGCTGCTTTGGTGATTGCCATTGGTGCGTTGTAATTGCTCGGGTGTTGTGGGCTAGTACCCGTGAAATCTATGATTGCTTTTCGGTTAGTTTTGTCTATTTTGATGGAAGCACAGACCTGATTGCCGTCATCCATTTTGTAGCAGAATTCGCCGTCATGCAGAGTGTCTAATACACGACGCACTGATTCTTCGGCATTGTCTTGCACGTGTGACATATAGGCTTGTACGACTTCTAGCCCATAATGGTTGACGATTTTCGCCAGCTCTTGCGCGCCTTTTTCACAGGATGCAAGCTGCGCTTTAAAGTCGGCAATATTCATATCTATATTTCGCGCAGGCCATTTTCCGCTGGCTAAAATATCTCTAATGCCTTGGTCTTGGAAATCACCTTTATCAACTAATTTGAAGTTATCAATAACGATGCCTTCTTCTTCAATATGAGTAGAATCAGCAGGGGCAGAGCCAGGCGTTTTTCCACCAATATCAGCATGATGCCCACGTGAAGCAACGTAAAAAATGATGTGGGTTTTAGGTTTATTAAAAACAGGTTTGATAATGGTAATATCGGGCAAATGTGTGCCACCGTTATAGGGCGCATTGATGATAATGGCATCACCGTCACAGAGAGTATCAGCGTGTTTTTTGATGACCGCTTTAATACTCTCACCCATCGAACCCAAATGAACGGGCATATGTGGCGCATTGGCAACCAGTGCACCATCGGTACTAAAAATCGCACAGGAGAAATCTAGCCGTTCTTTAATATTCACTGATGCGGCGGTGTTAGCCAGCACAAATCCCATTTGTTCAGCTATCGACATAAACAGATTATTGAAGATTTCAAGCATGACGGGGTCGACGTTTGTGCCAATGGCTTTTTGTAATGCTAATGGCTGATAGCGTTCTAAAATCAGATTACCCAAATCACTCACACTGGCTTGCCAACCGAGTTCAATGACATTTGTGCCTGTTGCTTCTAGGATAACGGCAGGGCCTTTGATGATTTGATCGGTTTGTAGGGTGTCACGTTGATAAAATGCACATTCTTGCCATTCATTATTCATGAAAACAGGATGTTTTGAGGCTTGTATATTATCCACCCCCCCCTTTTTTTGCCGATTTGTATTTGTAGCAGGTGATTCTCCTTCCGAAATAACCTCAATTTCAATGGATTCTACTAATAAAACCTTATCAGCAGAGATAAAACCAAAGCGTTGTTGATGTGATTTCTCAAAACTTTCACGAATGTTTTTTAAATCAGAATAATTTGTTGAAAGTGAGGTGTCAGAACCGTCATAGCGACAATGTAAGCGCCAAACTGACTGACAATCTGCACCTTCAATACCTTGTTGGCGGAGCTCATCTTCACCTTGTACTTGTAACAATACGCCAATGGTTTTTAGTTTGGTTAACAGTGCGTTATCTAAGACCTTTTCAACTGACTGTTGTCTGCTGGCAGTAGTGTCTGCCAATCCCATACCGTATGCCGAAAGCACACCCGCATAAGGATGCAGAAATACTTTTTTAATACCGAGTGAATCCGCTACCAAACAAGCGTGTTGTCCACCCGCGCCACCAAAACAACACAGGGCGTAATCAGAGACATCGTAGCCACGTTGTACCGATATTTTCTTTATTGCATTCGCCATGCTTTCAATCGCAATGTGCAAAAAACCTGCTGCGACTTCTTCGGGCTTGCCCACGCTACCGGTGTCATTTTCAATTTTCTTAGCGAGTTGCTCAAATT
>CAZSXI010000281.1:0-3029 GCA_964611045.1 uncultured Cocleimonas sp.
GTCCAAAATATGAAGAAAAAGGCATGATGCCCTTTAGTTACGATAAGCAAAATAAAACGGTCATTGTTAAAAAGTGGTTTACCGCCCCAGAAGAATTATTTGATGATGCCGAGCTAATGACAGAGTGGGCGATGGAAGCTTTAGAAGCCGCTGTTCGATCATAGCTTCAATAAAGTTTCAATCATCATAAGGAAAAAAATGAAAGCACTAGAATTAAAAATACCTCCGCCCATTTATGCCTTGAGCATTGCACTTTTGATGTGGTTGTTGAATAAATATATCCCCATCGCTCAGCTTATTGAAACTCCGTGGAATAAAGTAGGTCTTGGCATTATTGTCATTGCAGGTATTCTTGACCTGTGGTCATTATTTTTGTTTTTTAAGAAACACACAACTTTTAACCCGATGAAGCCAGAAGATACCACTGGTTTGGTGATTACAGGTTTATACAAAGTCAGTCGTAATCCTATGTATGTTGGCATGTTAATGATGCTTTTTGGTTTTGCCGTTTGGCTAGGTAGTTTGACACCGTTTCTAGTTTTACCGTTGTTCTATATGACGATAACAACAATGCAAATCAAACCCGAAGAAAGATTTCTCTTAGAAAAATTTGGAAAGGAATACCAAACGTATAAAGATAGCGTAAGGAGATGGCTATGAGCCAAAAATCAAAAAAAACATCACAAAAGCCCTTTTTTATTAAGCCCACCCCCCCCTTTTTATGCCGATTTGTAGGAATAGCAAGCCTTTTAGCTGTCATTTTCAGCTCAAATTTACAGGCTGGAGAGCTATCAGGGAATATTTCACTTGAGGGTAATTACTTTCCTAGTACTGGCGCACATACAAATCAGCAAAAAACAGGGGGGGTGGCAATAAGTATTCAACCAGAATATAAACATAGTTGGGATAACGACCATAAAAAATTCACTTTCAGCCCTTTTTATCGTTGGGACGAGCAAGATAAAGAACGCACTCATGCCGATATTCGCCAATTAGATATCGTGGCGAGTAAAGGTGATTGGGATTTTCAAGTGGGTATTGGTAAAGTCTATTGGGGAGTAACAGAATCACAGCACTTAGTTGACATTATCAACCAGACAGATGCTGTTGAAGGTTCTGATGGTGAAGAAAAGCTGGGGCAGCCACTGGTTCGAGTGAGTCGCCTAACCGATAATGGTGCGTTAGATTTATTTGTATTGCCGTACTTTAGAGAGAGAACTTTTCCTGGGGTAAAAGGGCGTTTTCGTGCGCCGTTAGTAGTCGATAAAGATGTAACAACGTTTGAATCAGCATCAGAAGAAAAGCATATTGACTTTGCACTTCGCTGGACAGAAACATTTGATGAGTTTGATGTTGGTTTTCATTACTTTGATGGTACTTCGCGTGATCCAATTCTCTCGCCAATTAGTGCAACGACGTTGAAAGCACACTATCCATTGATTGCTCAGATAGGTCTAGATTTACAATATACGGGTGAGTCAACGATTTGGAAATTAGAAACAATTAACCGTGACTTTGATGATGCCGGCATCAAAGACTACACAGCTGCTGTTGGTGGCTTTGAGCACACATTACCCGCGTTTGAATCAGGTTCAGAACTTGGTTTGTTAGCTGAATATCATCATGATTCTCGTGGCGAAGTGGCGAGCGCGCCTTTTCAGAATGATTTGTTTGTAGGCGCACGTTATGCGCTAAATGATGAAAATAGCAGTGAGGTGCTTGCAGGCGCATTTGTCGATTTGGATAATCAAACGAAGAGTTTTCGTGTAGAAGCCAGCCGACGACTAGGTAAAGGTTTTAAAATTAACGTTGAAGGGCAAATTCTTACAGATGTTGATGTAACTGATCTTTTAAAATTCTTTGAGAAAGATGATTATTTAAAGGTTGAACTTCAAAAATTCTTTTAGTTAAAACAGTATAAAGTTGTTGTGAAAAAGCTTTTAAAATATTTAACGCAAATGAAATACTTATAAACGATACTGTTATTTTAGAAACTGAATGGGTTTTAAGATTTGCTTATGAGTATACCCCCCGAAAATATTTGTAATGCTTTTATAGGTTTATTTGGGTTAAAAATATTCATCTATCAAATCCTACGTTTATCTCTTGATGCTTTTCACACCTAAATGGTAGTGGAAGTTAGATTGACTATTGAAGGCTAAGCTTAGGTCTCGTAAGGATTGACGATTGGCTAATTGTGCATAAAGCAGTGATACGAATTGCGTCCACAGCTTAGTGTTCTGACACGATAATCACCGTTGTGACGTGGACGGCTTCGTCAAATTTACGTTTTGGAATATGCTGTAAAAGTCCGTGTAAAACAGTGTTAATATGCTTCATAGCTTGAGTCTCTTTGCAAGGTTGAAATTGCTGTCTGTATAACTGCATATTCTACCTTATCCTTAGTTGCTGAAGCTTCTTTGAATTCTTCTACATTATTAACGGGACACTAGTGTCTCAAATTAGCAAAACTACCCGTAAAACGAGTTAAAAATGGATAAATACGCAGTAATAGGCAACCCAATCAACCACAGTAAATCTCCAGAGATTCATCACATGTTTGCCCAGCAAGCAGAAGACGAAATCATGTATGAGGCATTGCTTTCACCCATCGATGAGTTTGAAGAAACCGTTGAAGCCTTCCGTAAAGGCGGTGGGATGGGTCTAAATGTCACCGTGCCCTTCAAACAAAAGGCATGGGAGTTGGCAGATGAACTTAGTGACTACGCAAAACGTGCAGGTGCGGTGAATACATTAGTTTTTCATCAAGACGGCACAATTTATGGCACGAATACCGATGGTATCGGGATGGTACGTGACTTGGTTGAAAATCATGGTAGCTTAATTCAAGGCAAACGTATTTTAATTTTGGGGGCAGGTGGAGCATGTCGTGGTGTGCTTCAACCATTATTGATGCAAATGCCTTCACAAATATTCATTGCCAACCGCACACCTGAGCGCGCCACAGAATTAGTCAATGATATGCAGGATTTACGCGAAAACTGTGAATTAGCAGGGGGTGGTTTTAA
>CAZSXI010000282.1:0-3022 GCA_964611045.1 uncultured Cocleimonas sp.
CCTAGCACCAAGATAAAGCCAAACATACTTACAAGGTTTAAAGTGACATCCAGATAAGGCATTACAGCCAGTGCGCCCAAAAAACTAATCGGAATTCCCACACTTACCCAGAAAGCTAAATCTGGTCGTAAAAATAACGCGAGCAATAACAGTACAAGAATAATGCCTTGGAAAAAACTATAAGTCAGCGTATTCAAACGTGCTTTAACTACCTCGGAGCTATCCTTCCAAGTGCTTAGCGATAACCCAGCAGGCAAAGTTTGTTTGCGTTCTTCAATATAATCTTTAACCGTTTTGGCTAGCAGAATCGCATTTTGATCGCCTACTCTTGCCACATTGATAAAGGCAGCATGTTTATTATCAAAGCGACTGTATAAAGGTTCCTCGGTGAAGCCATCGTTAATCGTTGCAATATCTCCAAGGAGAATCCTCGTTCCATTTTTATGGCTAATGACACTAATATTAGAAAAATCATTTTTTCGATACGCCTGTCCCAAAGCCCTGACCAAAATATCACCCGACTCCGTTTTTATACTGCCTCCTGGCATATCTCGCGACGAATTACGCACAACCGTTGCAATATCTTCAAGTGTTAATCCATATTGTCGCAGGGTAAACTCAGGGACGGTAATGCTAATTTCCCACGGTCTAACACCACCCATAGCAACTTGGGTAATATTGGGTAGATTACGAATTTCGTCACGAATTTTTTCGGTATTTTCACGCAACACCACATCGTCTTCACGATCCTGTTCGATCACCACGGTAATCACATCGCGCACACGTATTAACTGCTCAACAACCGCCCGCTCAGCACCTTCGGGAAATGCACTTATACCATCAATGCGTGATTTAATTTCATTGAGTATTTTGGTGGTGTCATAGCGTTTATGAACTTCAGCGCGTACCAATGAGCGTCCTTCTGCTGAGGTGCTATAAATACGATCAATTCCCGGCAAATCAGCAATTGCGTCTTCAATTCTAATCGATATACCCTGCTCTACTTCACTGGGTGTTGCACCCGAATAAACAACGGTAATATTGACAATATCCGCCTCAAATGCAGGAAATGTCTCAAGCGGCACTTTTTTAAATACCGAGTATAAACCAAAGACAATAATGGCAAACATCAATAGGTTTGCCGCTACGGGGTTTCTTACAAACCATGCGATCACACCTTTCATTTCTGCTGTTCTTTATTTTTGTTTTTGGCTTTTTCTTTATTTTGTTTACGTTGTTCTTCTACAGTAATTACTTTCATTTCCTCTGTTGCTTGGCTCAAACTGGTAGTCACTAATTGTTTGCCTGTGATATCTCTATCAACACGCACTACAGTTTCATTCTGCGTATTCCAAAGCGCTGTGATAGGAACGATACGAATTTCCCCTGCTTCTAACAGCATAATTTCTTTATTTTGACGCACTGCGACGGTTGGTAAAACATAGACATTTTTGAAAGTTTTCCCTTTGATTTTCGCCTCTATGTATTGTCCTATTTTCAAAGGAGCACTCAACCCCTCTTTTGCATCAAAAGGGTTATCAATGCGTGCAATGACTGATATTTGACGGCTATTCACATCCAATGTCGCGCTTGTGCGTACAACACGCCCCTTCCATTCATTCTGCTGTATGCTATTTGGATTTCTAAAAATCACCTCAGGAAATGATTTTTCATTCACTGATTTATTCTTAAAAGCTTCTGGTAAACCGAGTAGTTCATAACGCTTTAATGAAAGTGGCAGATCCACCTCAACATAATCGGTCGCATAGATCTTTCCCAATACTGCTCCTTTGCTTACAAACTGACCTATACCTACATGCTTTTCAAAAATACGCCCCGAATAAGGGGCTTTGATGATCGTTCGCGATAAGTTTAAGCTTTCTTGTTTTTGCCTTGCTAGTGTCGCTTCTATTTTAGCTTGTGTCGCTTGCTTACGACTTTTAAACGTATTGAGTTTACCGTGTAAATCTTCGAGCTTTTGCTGTAGCTGATTGGTTTTTTGCTGCTCAATATCCAGTATTGACCGAGCAATGACTTTTTTGTTCAGTAATCCTCGCAGGCGATTCACTTCTTTTTTTCCCAGTGCGAGATTCTTTTTTGCTAATTGATAAGAACGCTTACTACTTTTTTCTTCTTCCTTTATTTGATTTAACTGTGCGCGATTAGCAACAACATCACTGGCAACAATAGCTAGAGCGTTTTTATAGTTTTCTTGGTCTATTGTTAGCAAAGTTTCATTTTTTTCAAAATAACTGCCTTCTTGAAAACTATCTGAAATACTGAGCACACGACCAGATACTTCGGAGACTAAATTGGTCTGAGTACCTGCTGTAACGATGCCTGATGCCGTCAAAGTAACGGTATAATCTTGAGGTTTGAGCTTTATCACCTCAACAACAGGAAAGCGCTCAACAAAAGGCTTTTTCTTAGGTTCTGGGCCTGTTCCTATTAAATATTTGCCTAAAAATATGGCCCCTGCGAGCAAAAGAATAGGAAGAATGATTTTAAACATTAAATAATCCGCTAAAAGAGGGAGAAATACTCAGTTTATAAAGTCCACCCCCCCTGTTTTTTGCTGTTTTGTAATTTAAATTAACAATATCCTACGCTACGACCAGTATCGACACTTCCTTCGGAAGGTGTAGCGATAGTCTTTTAGTGAGCTACCGTTTTGTTTTTTAAAAACGGATAACTCAATTATTAGGGTGAAACCGTTTAATGCCTAGAGCGTACAAAAAAGCAAAAAACAGGGGGGGGTGGACTAATAATTTATTAGTTTTAATTATCAGCCATTCACCCTATAAGTGCAATCAGCAGTATAGTCGATACTTCTATCTTTCAATACTATTGAAACAACCCTCTAAAGTGCATAATCTACACCTAATTTCTTTAGGTCAATTTTAACCAACAACGAAACTAAAAGAAAAAAAGATGGACTATAAAAACAAAGTTTTAGCCATCACAATCGCATCCTCCCTGCCCTTATCGGCAGGATAATAATCTTTTCTTACACCAATCTCGT
>CAZSXI010000283.1:0-2987 GCA_964611045.1 uncultured Cocleimonas sp.
TCAGAGGAGGCGCATTATAGGCATTACATCTTTACCGTCAACTACTTTTTTCATTCTTTTTATCATTATTTTTTCACAACAAATAAAGAACTAGAATTACTAGTGTAATCTTACCTAGTTTTCTCCCTGCATATCATCAGATAATCCAACCTGTAGATGCCTTTAATTACCACTGCAATGTCCAAAAACAGTCACTTTATCAAGAGAAAACATATGTTTCACACATTTAAAATACCGAGTTAAGGTAGTATTAAGCTTGCAAACGGTAGTATTTTCCTGTAATTATGCGCCAAAGCTTTTTTAAGCGCTTTAAATACAAAGTTTAAAACCACACAGAGATAGGGCTAAATATTGTCTTCACCAACAGATAAACATATTCATTATAGTGATAATGACTGGAATGATATTGTCACAAAATTCAACCTCAATAATAATATTGAAGTTGTTATGCGTATGCAGAATACCCTCCCTAATTCTGTAGATACATCTAATAAGATGAAAGCAACACCGTGGTTATTTAGAAGTTTTGCCTTAACTGCTGTTGTAGCAATACTTGGAAACGTTCCACTACAATCTCATTTAACCGCATCTACCAATACAAATATCCAATCTTTTGAATTAACTCCCGAGTTAGAGCTTGTAGCACAACCCTCTATTTCCACACCTACTAATGATGCAGAGTCTACAAATCTATATACCGAAGTAGACAACACACTCTTTGGTTCTCATGAGCTAGCTCTACCAAAAAGAGCAATCGAAACTTATGTTGGTCATGTTGATGCTGACACCAGTGGAAAATGGACAACTTACCAAGTTAAGTCTTATGACAATATCACTAATATATTTCACAAACTTGGGCACCAATCGACACTTAAAACATTACAGCACAGTAAGGTATTAAAGAAAGAACTAGCTTCTCTTAAAAAAGGAAGCATTGTTCGCGCCAGTTCGGTCGATGGGATACTCTCAGAGCTAGTCTTCACCCATAACAAGAAAGATAGTTATGTAATCACGCTCAATGGTGATAAATATTCAGGTTCGTGGAAGAAAAATATATTTGAAATCCGTCAATCTCGCGCTAGCTTTACCATAAAGAACGGATTGTTCTTTGATGGTCGCAAAGCAGGTATTGCAAACAACATCATTAAACAAGTTGTAAAAGTCTTTGACTGGGATATTGATTTCTCTCACGATGTTCGCGTGGGTGATAAAGTCACGGCAGTATTTGAAGAGATCTACCACGATGGCGACAAAGTAGGCAATCAACACTTACTCGCCGCAGAATTTATTAATAAAGGCAAGTCATTTAAAACAATTCGCTACACATACAAAGACGGTAAGTCTGATTACTTCACACCGCAAGGTCGTGAAATGAAAAAAGCATTTCTTCGCACGCCTATTTCTCATGCTCGTGTTTCATCACACTTCAATCCGGGTCGCTTTCACCCAAAGCTTCATAAAATCCGCGCTCACAAAGGCACAGACTTTGCAGGAAGAACGGGGACACCTATTATGACAACAGGAAACGGTACGATTATATCAATCGGCCGCAAAGGCGGATATGGTCGTACAATCGTAGTTCAGCACCGAGAAGGCTACACGACACTTTATGCTCACATGTCACGATTTAAGAAAAAGTTAAAAGTTGGCACCAAAGTTTATCAAGGTGATGTAATTGGATACGTTGGTTCATCTGGATTAGCTACTGGCCCTCACTTACATTACGAATTCAGATTAAACAAAAAAGCTATCGACCCTATGAGAGCATCTCTCCCTAACAGCATGTCTCTTAGTTCTAGTGAGCTAAAAGACTTTCGCAACAAAGCGATCAATCTAGTGCTACAACTAAATGTATTACATCGCTTTGTAAAAGCTAAGATAGAAATTAATAGCGCCATCGGTGGTTAATCACTCCCCTTCGATCAGCTCTTGTTATGGCTGAATCAATCTATATCGGCTTAATGTCTGGGACTAGCCTTGACGGCGTGGATGCCGTGTTGGTTAGTTTTGATACTAATACCCCTAAGCTTTTATCAAGCTTTTCGTATTCAATACCCAAAGAACTTCAACGCAAACTAATTGAGTTCATCCGCCCTAACTGGCAGGGAAGCATCACCCAAATTGGTATTCTCAACCAACAACTCGGCAAACTATTTGCTGATGCAAGTAATGCACTCATTCAAGAGTCAAATATAGATCCAAAAAATATTAGAGCCATTGGTAGTCATGGACAAACAATATGGCATCAACCTGAGGGCGAATTTCCTTTTAGCCTGCAATTAGGCGATGCTAACTTGATTACCGAAGCAACTGGCATAACAACAGTAGCTGATTTTCGCAGCCGTGATATTGCTGCAGGCGGACAAGGTGCACCTCTAGTGCCTGCATTTCACCTTAACGCATTGAGCCATCCTGATGTAAACCGTGTGATACTAAACATCGGCGGCATTGCCAATATCAGTGTTTTACCCTCACGAACAAGTAATAAGCCTGTAATGGGTTTTGATACTGGACCAGGCAATGGTCTAATAGACGCTTGGATTAGCTCTCACAAGGGCATCAGTTTTGATAAAAATGGTGATTGGGCGAGATCAGGATCCATACACACCGAACTCCTCAATACACTACTTGATGATTCCTATTTTTCACTCCCAGCCCCTAAAAGTACAGGTAAAGAGTTTTTTAATATAAGTTGGCTTGAAGATACATTGAAAGGCAACTTAAAAAAACACAAGCAAGAAGACATTCAAGCAACACTTACCGAACTTACTGCCTTAACGATAGCGAAGAACATTGATAAGTCATGTGATGAATTATTTGTTTGTGGTGGCGGTATTCACAATCGATTCTTAATTGAACGCTTAAAATATCACCTACCAAGTACACCCATTAGATCAACACAAGAGCTAGGCATTGACCCCGACTGGATGGAAGCCATTGCCTTTGCATGGCTCGCAAAACAAACGATGGAAGGGAAAACAGGAAAC
>CAZSXI010000284.1:0-2984 GCA_964611045.1 uncultured Cocleimonas sp.
TAATAACAAAATGAATCGTTATCCACTGTGGAAATATGTACTCGTCATCGCTGTAACGATGTTTGGTTTACTCTTCGCCCTTCCTAATCTCTATCCTGCTCAACCTGCTATACAAATAAGCTCATCTTCACCTGAGTTTCCTCTAGGTAGCGCACAGCTTGAAACCATTAAATCGGCACTTACCAGCAAAGGATTGACGACAGAAAGTATCGAAACTATCGGCGTCAACAAAGTATTATTGAGATTTGATACACCCGACAATCAGCTAGCTGCACAAGCGGCAATTACAGAGTCTTTGGGCAAGCGTTATTACACCGCACTTAACCTAGCACCTGCTACACCAACTTGGTTACGTGCACTAAACCCTATGAACTTAGGCTTGGATTTACGTGGTGGTGTTCACTTTTTGATGGAAGTGGACATGAAATCAGCGATTGATAAATCGCTTTCACGCAATAGTGAAGAGTTTCGTACCTTTCTACGCGAAAATAAAATTAGTTACTTAGGCGTGAAACGTGTTGCAGATCATTTAGTCGTGCAATTCAAAACAGAGGCATTGCGTGATCAAGCATTATCAGTATTTAAAAAACAATACCGCAATGAAATTGATTTCAGCAATACAAAAACGGCTAAGGGTGCAGCACTAAAAGCCGTACTCACAGAAACTAACATCAAAAACACCAAACGCTTCGCGCTAGAGCAAAACATCACCACATTACGAAAGCGTGTGAATGAATTGGGCGTATCAGAACCTGTAATCCAGCAACAAGGTTTAGAACGTATCGTGGTTCAGTTACCTGGTGTGCAAGACCCAACACTGGCAAAAAAGATTCTAGGAACGACGGCAACACTGGAGTTTCGTCTTGTCAATGAAGGCAGAGATGCCTATGCGGCGGAATCTAGCGGACGTATTCCCCCTGGCAGTATTTTGTTAAAAGAGCGCAATGGCAATCCTGTTCTACTCAAACGTCGTGTGATGCTAACCGGTGACTACATCACCAATGCCAATGCAGGTTTTGACCAAAATAATCAGCCTTCGGTCAATATCACGCTCGATGGTAAAGGCTCAAAATTATTTGCTCGGGCGACGGGTGCTAACGTACAAAAGCTGATGGGTGTTGTCTTTATTGAACACAAGACAGATCTTATCAAACAAGAAGATGGCAGCATCAAGAAAAAAACCACAGTGATCAGAGAAGTTATCAATATCGCACGAATTCAAGATCAACTTAGCAAACGCTTCCAAATAACAGGCTTAGATTCTCCACAAGAATCTGCAAACCTTGCATTATTACTTCGTGCTGGTGCATTGGCTGCTCCTGTTTACATTGTTGAAGAACGTACCGTAGGCCCAAGCTTGGGTAAAGATAATATTGAAGCAGGTTTCAAGTCAGTCATTATTGGTTTTATCTTGGTTCTCATCTTTATGGCCGTTTACTACCGCGTCTTTGGCTTGGTGGCTAACCTTGCACTAACACTCAACCTCGTATTAATCATAGCAATTCTTTCAATGCTACAAGCCACATTAACCCTACCGGGTATTGCAGGTATCGTATTAACAGTGGGTATGGCGGTGGATGCCAACGTGCTGATATACGAACGGATAAAAGAAGAATTGCGTAATGGGCTATCCCCAAAAAACGCGATTCATTCGGGTTATGAAAAAGCCTTCTCAACCATCGCTGATGCAAATATCACCACATTGATTGCGGCGATTGTGCTGTACGGAATGGGTACAGGGCCCATCAAAGGTTTTGCCATCACGCTTGCAATCGGAATCGTATCTTCGATGTTTACTGCAATTGTGGGCACGCGATCAATCATTAACTTGATTTACGGTGGCAAGAAAAACCCTAAAAAATTGGCTATATAGTCGGCGCTAATAAGAGATTAATAATGAATACTAAAACACAAAGAAACATAAACTTCATCGGCATGCGCAAGCCTGCCATGGTTTTTTCAATACTGATGATACTTGCCTCTATCGGCTCGTTATTTGTAAATGGGCTAAATCTCGGTGTTGATTTCACGGGTGGTACGGTCATTGAAGTTGGCTATCCAGAAGCCGCCAATGTTGATGAAATTCGTAAAGTACTCACAGCCGCTAAATACGATGCATCCGTTCAGCACTTTGGCACAGCCAAAGATGTGTTGATTCGCATTGCACCGCAAGAGGGTATTGAGCGCTCTAAAGTCGGTGACGGTGTTTTATCCATTCTCAAGCAAGACAACGCTGATGTAGAAATGCGCCGTGTTGAATTTGTTGGCCCTCAAATCGGGGATGAGTTACGCGATGATGGTGGTACAGCGATGCTGTTAGCACTTGCAGGTATCCTAATCTACGTTACCTTACGTTTTGAATTCCGCTTCTCGATTGGTGCAATTATCGCTTTGGTTCACGACGTTATTATCACGGTAGGTATCTTCTCCATCACTCGAATGGAATTCGACTTAACCATACTTGCCGCGATACTCGCCATCATTGGTTACTCCTTGAATGACACCATCGTGGTATTTGACCGTGTACGCGAAAACTTTTTGAAACTTCGAAAATCTAACGCAGAAGAATCGATCAATATCTCAATTAATCAAACGCTATCACGTACCATCGTGACCTCGTTAACAACATTATTGGTACTATTGGCTCTGTATTACTTCGGTGGAAAAATTATCCACGGCTTCTCAGTCGCCATGATTATCGGTATAAGTGTAGGTACTTACTCTTCTATTTATGTAGCAAGTAGTTCACTGCTCATGATGGGCGTTACCCGTGAAGCGTTATTGCCACCAGAAAAAGAGGATGATGATGGCCGTGAAGATGATGGGAGCGTGGTTTAAAAGATAAATGACTTTTTGCCACAGAACCCACAAAAAAACACGGAAGAAAAACATTATATTACTCCCTCTCTCTGCCAGTGTAGGGACCTCGCCTTAACTCAATTGCAATGAATGCCCATTCTTTTATCTTTTTCCGTGTCCTTCTG
>CAZSXI010000285.1:0-2974 GCA_964611045.1 uncultured Cocleimonas sp.
ACGGTAGATGCTCATCGAAAGTTCTTTCTCTGACCATAAACCCGCGTATTCTTTTGCTATATCCATCTGTGCTTTAAACAAAGCCATTTGAACATTGCTCAACAATGAACGGAAGAAGGGCCAGTTTTGGTACATATCGCGTAATAGCTCTTCACCATTTTCGCTACGTATTTTTTCTAATGCCGAACCGATACCATACCAAGCGGGTAGGGTATGTCGTGCTTGCGCCCAACCAAATACCCATGGAATTGCACGGATTGATGATTTTGAGCGATCAACCTTACGGTGTGATGGGCGCGAACCAATATTAAGTTGTCCGATTTCAGTTACGGGTGTGTTCTCGTAGAAATAATCCTGAAAGCCTGTCGTGTGATCCGTTAAACCACGATAGCTAACTTCACCTGCTGCAGCGATAGATGACATAGCATTATGATAGCTCTCGTCATACTGGCCTCTCTTTTTAACAACAGATTGGCTGGCTTTTAGTAAACCTGTAATGCCCACACCTAGCTCATAAATGGCAGTTTCAACATTGCCGTATTTATTAGACAACACTTCGCCTTGTTCAGTGAATTTGATCTGTCCGTGAACAGTATCTGGTGGTTGAGATATAATCGCCTCGTGCGTTGGTCCGCCACCACGCCCAACGGTTCCGCCACGCCCATGGAACATACGACATTTCACACCGTATTTATCGGTAAGCTCAATTACTTGGCGCTGTGCGTTATATAGATTCCATTGTGAAGCAAGAATACCGCCATCTTTACACGAATCAGAATAACCCAACATGACTTCTTGTAGGTTTCCTGAAGCTTGTAATAGTTTCATGTATTCGGTATTTTGGAATAAATCCGTTAATACGCCAACAATGTGCTGCAAATCTTCAATGGTTTCAAATAATGGTGAAATCTGAATATTACAGAATTTATCACCCTCTTTATTCGTGCCAACGAGTCCGGCTAATCTTGCCAAAAACATAACTTCCATTACGTGGCTAGCAGCGTGCGTCATTGAGATAACGTAAGTGCCAAAGAGGTTGTCGCCCGTTTCTGCACGCATTTCAACCATAGTGTCGAATAATTCGAGTGTTTCGATAGCGGTTTCTGAAAGTGACTCTGGATTTGCTTTAGGCAGATGCTGACGGCTGACAAGCTCGGCGAGTACTTTAATACGTTTCTCTTCTGATAAGCCGTTGTAATCAAGTTTCGGCGCAAACTGCTGCAAAACCTCAGCAACCGCATTGGTATGTACTGTAGACTCTTGGCGCATATCTAATTCGTATAGTGAGAAGCCACAAGTTTCAACTAAACGAATTAAATCTTTTAGTTCGCGTTTAGATACATCTTCATCATTGTGACTGATTAATGATTCACGAATGAGTACAAGTTCATTAATAAAATCATCAACGTTGTGATAAGCACAGGCTGGCAAAGCAACGGGTTTTCCTTTAATACGACTTTGTACTGTTTTTAACGTGGCATTGAGGCGATAGGCGATAAATTGTAACTTACGGCGGTAAGGCTCTCTTGAGAATAGCTCGGGTTGTTTCTTGAAAGCTAATTTTTTAAGTTCTTTTTCATCGGCATCTAATGATTTTTGAAATTCATTGGTCGGTACAATAAATTCGAGGTCATGTGAGAGCAGGCTACGCAGATCAATTACGCGATTGTGATATTCCTCAAGTGCCTCTTGCATATGTAAACGAATGGCATTACGAGTGACAGATGGCGTAACAAAAGGGTTTCCATCACGATCGCCACCAATCCACGAACCAAATTTAAGAACCGTTGGTATGCTGATTTCGCCACGCCCATACACCTTGCGAGTTGCACGTTCAAAATAGCGATAAATCATGGGGATTGCTTCAAATAAACTTGCGTGGAAGTAGAATAAGCCGTAGCGAACTTCATCTTCAACAGAAGGTTTATTGTGACGCACTTCACTAGTGCGCCAAAGTATTTGTACCTGAGCTTTAAGTTGTCTGTGTATAGAATTGCGCTCTTCGTCAGTCAAATTGGTGTCATTGAGCTGGTCAATAATCAAAAAGATACGACGTTGTAACGTCATCATTGTACGTCGGCGAGCTTCGGTAGGGTGAGCAGTGAAGACAGGTGTGTAGCGCATCTCGTTGATGATTTTTTGCATTTCATCGGCGCTTAAGCCTGATTCTTTTAGCTCACTAACGGTACCTAAAAAAGAACCTTTCCATAATTTGTTATCACCTGAGCGATAAAGCTTACGACGTTCGCGGTGTAAGAAGTCTTCTTCTACGATATTTGATAGTACGTAGAAAACATTAAATGCGCGAGTAACTTGTCTTAGCTTATTACTATCGAGTGACTCTATCGTAGTCATCAAGGCTTGGCGCTTTACATCATCATCTTCATGGCGAAGGCTGATGTAGCCCTGTCTTAGGCTTTCAACGGTATTGAATACATCCTCGCCTTCTTGCTCTTTAAGAACCTCGCCTAGTAAGTGACCAACAATACGGACTTGGTCTTGTAAATTTTCAACGTTGGCAGGGTGTTGCATACTCGAAGTTTCAGTATTCATAAGGAAAGGCTAATAGTGTTTAGGGGGGGATAATAGTTATTTGGTAAAATTTTGCAAGTTCAATAATTGATATTGGGTAAATGAATAGTTATTAATTCAGATGCTTAGTAATAGCGTTTATTTATTGTTTCTTACAGGATGAATGTGCAAGCTTTTCAAGTTTATCAATATCAGTAATTAAAACCAATCTGAGATCAAATTTAATAATTCCTTCATTGGTCATACGAGAGATTATTCGACTGAGAGTTTCTACAGCCATACCAAGATAATTGGATAAATCTTGACGTGGCATGGGGAGTACAAATTCTTTACCTGAAAATCCACGAGATTGAAAATGCGCTGACATCCCTAGAAGAAAAGTTGCCAGTCTTTCATCCGTCTGTTGTTGGCCAAGTGAAAGTAGCAAACTTTGGTTGTGAGC
>CAZSXI010000286.1:0-2960 GCA_964611045.1 uncultured Cocleimonas sp.
GCGCGTATTTATCCCCAGGCTCAAGCAAAGGCTTTGATGTAGAAGAAATCCTACTGCCCAAACGCTACGAGCCAGAAGGCATAAAAGTCGATGACCTCATCAAAGTCTTCATCTACTTTGATTCAGAAGACCGCATCATCGCCACCACTGATATTCCACTCGCACAAGTCGATGAGTGTGCCTACCTCAAAGTGGTTGATGTAAACAAGGTCGGCGCATTTATGGACATGGGTTTGATGAAAGATTTATTCATCCCCTTCGCCGCGCAAGAAAACCCAATGGTGGTGGGTGAATCCTACGTGGTGCATTTACATTTAGATGAGCACAGCGGGCGCATTATGGGCTCATCCAAGCTGGATAAATATTTACTAGAAGAAAGCCACTACCACAAAGCAGGGCAAGCGGTTGATCTACAAATATTCGCCAAAACAGATCTAGGTTACAAAGCCGTAATCGGTAGCACCTATCAAGGTTTGTTGTATAACAACGAGGTTTTCCAAGAGATCAATGTAGGCGACAAGTTTAA
Organism: uncultured Cocleimonas sp.; assembly: GCA_964611045.1. GTDB lineage: Bacteria > Pseudomonadota > Gammaproteobacteria > Thiotrichales > Thiotrichaceae > Cocleimonas. The sequence goes on from CAZSXI010000286.1 coordinate 527, forward strand.
AGGCTTTATCAGTGGAATTCGCGGCGATAAACGCATCGACTTATCCCTGCAACAAGCCACGCAAAATACCCGCAGTGACCTAGCCAACCAAATTTTAGACTTTATCGCAGAGCAGGGTGGCTCAACCACGCTGACAGACAAAAGCTCACCTGAAGATATTCAAAAACAGTTTAAAGTGAGTAAGAAAGCCTATAAAAAGGCGCTGGGCGCGCTTTATAAGCGCCGTTTAATTGTTATTGAGAAAAACAAGGTAAGTTTGATCGAAAAAGAGCCTAAAAAAGACTAATTTCATAGTCCACCCCCCTTGTTTTATGCCGATTTGTATTACAAATCGGCATAAAACAAGGGGGGTGGACAGGATAAATGCCCTTAAAAATCATTTTGTAGGGAGTGTAAAATATCTATATCAAAAAATAGAGGTTAAGACCTTCTTGATATGCTGTTAGATTTAAAAGTAATTTTAAGGAAAATGCAAAAAATATTACCTGTAAATACTCACCCAAAGTGGAAGCAATATGAATGGCTTGTTGCCAAAATATTTCACGAAAAGTTTAAGTACGATTGCTAGTAAAAGTGAATACTGTTGCGATTATCAAGCAATCATTTATAGTGAATTTAAACAGGGAAAAATATAAAAAAGCGTGATAGGTCGGATAAGTGCAACGTCATTCGAAAATTTGCAATACATCACGGTTGTATGTGATATTTGAGAGTATTGGATGATGTTTCAATTTTTTGTATTTTCTCGTGGATGGTCGTGTCGGATGACGCTAACGCTTATCCAACCTACTGTACTTCCCACAAAAAAATCAGGTTATGACTGGAGAACAACATGAAGCAATCTGAACTTAAAGACTCAAAATAAACATCAATCATGAGCAACCAGCCCCCATTCACTATAAGCCCTAACATCCTCAACTTAGTTGCAGAAATCAGCGAGCAACTTGGTCGCTTGGCGGTGCTAGAAGAGCAAGCACAATCAGAAAGCCAGTTACGCTTACGTCGCATTAATCGTATCCGCACGATTCAAGGTTCGTTGGCGATTGAGGGGAATACGCTTAGCGAGGAGCAGATTACCGCAATTTTAGAGGGTAAGCCTGTTATCGCGCCAGCGCGTGAAATCACCGAGGCTAAGAATGCACTTGAGGCGTATGAGCAGTTTGCACAGTGGAATGCCAGTAGTGACAAAGATTTATTAAAGGCACATAAAACCCTCATGCTGGGCTTGGTAGATGATGCAGGGCAGTTCCGTCAAAAAGGTGTGGGCGTGATGAAGGGTGATAAAGTAGTACACATGGCTCCGCAAGCAGATAGGGTGCATGGTTTGATGACCGATTTATTAACATGGTTAAAAACCAATGATACGCATCCTTTGATTATCAGTTCTGTTTTTCATTATGAGTTTGAGTTTATTCATCCGTTCTCAGATGGGAATGGTCGCATGGGGCGTTTATGGCAAACGCTGATACTGAGTGAGTGGAAGCCGATTTTTAAATATCTGCCAGTCGAAAGTATGGTTTTTAATAACCAAGAAAATTATTACCAAGCGATTAATAAAAGCACGGTAGAGACCGATTCAGCCCCGTTTATTACTTTTATGTTATCGGTGATTTTAGATGCCTGTAAATCTATCTCTTCACAAGTTAGCCCCCAAGTAACCCCTCAAGTTACCCCCCAAGTTAAACAGTTGATTGAAGTGATAAAAGGCGAGATGAGCCGTGAACAATTACAAAAATCACTGGGCTTAAAAGATAGGAAATCATTCCGTGATAGATACTTGTTACCCGCGTTAGAGCAAGATTTGATTGAAATGACGATACCCGATAAGCCGAATAGCTCTTTGCAGAAGTATACCCTCTCCCTGCTAGAGAGAGCATGGCAAAAGAATAAATAGGAGGTTGGTGCTGAGAAACGAAGCCCAACAAACAGAGTCACTTTGGGCTTCGTTCCTCAGCACCAACCTACGAAATGTATTTTTACAACAATCTCTGCTAGGGGAAAGGGAGTTTAGAGCAGTTTTTCATTGCCACCCCCCTTGTTTTTCGCTGTTTTGTACTTCATTAAGAATACAAAACGTTGAAAAAGGAGGGGGGTGGCAAATAAAAAAGGGCTAAATTAGTGCCTTTTAAAGACTCAAACGATGATTCTTAGCGATTTCTGTGGCAAAAGCATCCAATACACCCGCATGATTAGCATAATCCTGCCAGTTTTTTACCACATCCATGACTTCATCAATAATCTGTTTAGATTCTTGCTTAAAATTACCGATCAATGTGCCTACGCTGAGTAAATCTTCGCGTGTAAAGCTGTCACGTTTGCCATTTAAGCTCATTTGATGGGCATTGACCCACGGTGAGTCTTTTCGATAGCTGTAAGCAATATCAAATGCAGGAGATAAACGCCATTGACTATCCACCGTGTCTAATATAAAGCT
>CAZSXI010000287.1:0-2870 GCA_964611045.1 uncultured Cocleimonas sp.
GGTGTTTCAAGCACATCATCAATACTGGTTTCTCGCAAACTGGCAAGCAAGACCAAATGACGTTTCTTTAATAGATTTACCGCAGGGATGAGTTCGTCGCTGTCTTCATCGCGAAGGTTGGTTAGGATAATCACCAGCGCGCGTTTTTTATGGCGGATTAATAAATCAGTTGCCGCTTTGCTGTAATCGGGTGATTCACTGCTGGGTTGTAAATCATAAACCGTGTTTAGAATACTTTGTACGGTGTGTTGTCCTTTGCGTGGTGCAATCCAACGAGGGTCTTTACCTGCGAATGTGGTTAAACCGACTGCATCACCTTGTTTTAAGGCTACATATGACAGTAACAACAATGCATTCAAAGTATGGTCAAAATGTGAAAGATCATCATCTTTGGCTAGCATACGGTGCCCGCAATCGAGCATGAAGATAATTTCTTGATCGCGCTCATCTTGGTATTCGCGTGAAATTATTTTTTGGAGTCGAGAAGTGGCTTTCCAGTCAATCTGACGTAATGCATCGCCTTCGCGGTATTCACGTAGCTGATGAAAGTCTTGTCCTTCACCACGACGACGTTTTTTGATGATGCCCATCTGGCTTAAATTATTGTCGGTTGCTAATAAAGCATAATGTGAGATGGCAGAAAAATTGGGGTAGACATTGGTTTCGCTACGCACAGGCAACTTGATGCTACGTTTCCAAAATGAAAAATACGATTGCAGTTGTATTTGCACCAACGGGAAAACTAATTTACCACGCTCATTGGCAATGATTTTGTATTGGATATCGGCGTGTTTTTCGGCAGGAATGCTTAGCGAAACAGGCAGACCTTCAGAATGCACTTGGGTAGGGAAGTGGTCATATACCGATAAGCGTTGCGCGCGATTGCTGACGTTATGCACTTTTAAACCTACAAAACGGCTAACGCCTAAGGGCAGTGAGCCTGCTAAATTTCTTTCTACCTCAATCGCTTGAGTAGAGCTTTTAAGCAAGTAGCTCATAGCCAAATCAAGCAGTAGTACAAATAGAGAGGCAAACACTAAAAACTTCCACGCAGGAATCAACGATGGCATAAAGCTGGCGAGCAAGCCAACTGCCGTGATGCTAGCAAGGAGGTAAAAGGTATTTTTATCAGGGATAGGAAGCATGGTTCGATGTCTGCCGAGGCTTACTGGCGTGGTGCCTCAATCTTATCCAGAATACCTTGGAGTATTTGATCGGTGGTATAACCTTCTAGCTCCATCTCTGGCGCTAAACCAACACGGTGGCGCAATACGGGCAGTGCAATGTCTTTAATATCATCGGGTGTGATGTGGTCGCGGGCATTTAACATCGCTTGTGCGCGAGCCGCCGCAATTAATGAAATACTGCCACGTGGTCCTGCTCCAATACTCAAACCTTGCCAATCACGCGTTGCGCGTACAATCCGCACGGCATAATCAATCACGCTTTGGTCTGCCTCAATGTCTGCTGCGAGGTTTTGCATGGCAGAAATGGTTTCTGGGCTGGCAACCGCATTTACATTTGAGATGTTTAATTGGTTGCCTGTTTGGTGATTTGTGACCGCTGCAACCATCAAACTTTCTTCTTTATCATCAGGGTAGTCGATGAATATCTTTAACAAGAATCGGTCAAGTTGTGCCTCGGGTAGAGGATACGTACCTTCTTGCTCTAGCGGGTTTTGTGTCGCCAGTGTCATAAAAGGTAAAGGTACAGGGTGTGCTTCGCCTTCAATCGTCACTTGTCTCTCTTGCATAACTTCTAACAATGCAGATTGTGTTTTTGCAGGTGCGCGGTTGATTTCATCTGCCAATAATAGGTTGGTAAAAACAGGGCCTTTACGTACCGTGAAGGTTTTATTGTCCATATCATAAAGTGTATGACCGGTAATATCTGCAGGCATCAGATCAGGTGTGAATTGGATTCGGTTGAACTGCCCTGAGAATGTCGCGGCTAGGGCGCGAACCAATAGCGTTTTACCTAAACCCGGCACGCCTTCAATCAAAACATTACCCCCTGCAATTAATGCAATGAGTGTTTCATGCACGACTTGTTTTTGCCCAATGACTGCCTTGCTAATTTCTGCTTTCAGCTGTGCTGCAAGTTCGCTGGCTTGTTGTAGTGTCATTTCAGTCATAAGTTTGTTCCTGTGAAGAGTTGTTTACTTTTCTGTATTAAAGGCTGTTTCTGATTTTTTCTAAATCTTTGATTAATTGGGTGAAAGTTCCTGCTTGTGCAAAGCTTGGGTTATTCACATCCGAAAACATCAGTTGATGCAGTGATTCTGGTTTCATTTCTATTTGTTCTGCAAGCAAAGTTATTTGCTCTTCTTTTGTGCGTTGCTCCCAACCGGGATGAACGCGCGAAAGGCGGTGTAATAAAGCTTTGCGTGAGCTTTCAATCAGTTTTGTTTTTTTGTCATGTTTCCAATAGAAATTGCCACTGCTACTGATATGTTCATTCAAGCTGCGGCGGTTTTCTTGTTGCTTGGGAATCATAGGTCCAAAACGATGTGTGCTCAGCAATAACCATGCACCCAATAATAGTAATAATGAAAGTATAAATGCCCAAGCTTTATCCCATAAAATATCCCAGAGTGAAGGCATTTCATCATTATGAATCAACCAAACGGCTTTGGGTTGAGTGATGGGTTTATGCAAACCGTGGATTAGATTCCAAAGTATTTCTGCATGGTCAGCTTTTTCGATGAGTCTATTTTCAAAGAATGACATATCTGAAATCAATGTAACCAAACCACTGCCCACTTTTTGACGAATCATAAAGGTATTGTCATCAAGTTCGATTTTCTCGGTACGGTCAGCGTACTCCTTGTTCACTAGAATCGTGCGGAAACGCGTCATGTTTAGTGCGAG
>CAZSXI010000288.1:0-2857 GCA_964611045.1 uncultured Cocleimonas sp.
GGGCAGGGAATGTTCTTGTCATCTCGCGATACACAACTGGGTCGTGGTGAGCCAGTTGAAGACAGCGCACGCGTCATCTCAAGCATGGTTGATGTGGTGATGATTCGTACCTTTGGGCACGATATTGTTGAAAACTTTGCCAAATATTCTAGCGTACCTGTCATCAATGCATTGACCGATGATTTCCACCCTTGTCAGTTATTGGCAGACATGATGACTTACGTTGAGCATCGCGGAAGCATCGCTGGTAAAATTGCAACGTATGTTGGCGACGGCAATAATATGTGTCACTCGTGGATGAATGCAGCGAAGCAATTTGGCTTTCACCTAAATATCGCCTGTCCAAAAGATTACGAACCAGATGCAGAATTAATTGAATCGTTAAGTGATCACATTACAATATTCCATGACATTAAAGATGCCGTAAACGGCGTTGACTTAATCACCACGGATGTGTGGGCTAGCATGGGCCAAGAAGAAGAGCAGAAGATTCGTGAAAAAGCCTTTAAAGCTTTTAAAGTGGATGATGCTGTGATGGCGCTTGCGGATAAAGACGCAATATTTATGCACTGTCTGCCGGCTCACCGTGAAGAAGAGGTGAGTGCATCGGTGATTGATGGCAAGCAAAGCGTGGTTTGGGATGAGGCTGAAAACCGTCTTCATGCACAAAAAGCATTGCTAGAAGCATTGGTTGTCGGACTGCCAAACAAATAGATTTAAAAGAAGTATTATAAATCTCCATTATTTCTAGTCCCCTCTCCCTAGCAGGGGGAGGGTTAGGGAGGGGGTAGAAAGTTTGGAACTTGATACCCCCTCACACGTCGCCGACAAACAGGCGACATAATTGAGTTATCCATTTTTTAAAAAATGGATAACTCACTAAATTCTACCCTCTCCCCAGCCCTCTCCCTGCTAGGGAGAGGGGGTGAGAAAATATGTCAACACACTCAGAAGAAACCGCCCTACGCCGCACCTTTGCGATTATCTCGCATCCCGATGCGGGTAAAACAACCATCACCGAAAAACTGTTGTTATTCGGGGGTGCTATCCAGCTTGCAGGTTCCGTAAAGGGACGAAAAGCAGCTCGCCACGCAACATCGGATTGGATGGCGATGGAAAAAGAGCGTGGTATCTCAGTAACATCATCGGTGATGCAGTTTCCTTATATGCTCAATAAAGAAAAGCCGAGCGACCCTGATAAAATTATCAACCTGCTTGATACCCCCGGTCACGAAGACTTCTCAGAAGATACTTACCGTACTTTGACCGCTGTTGATTCTGCCTTAATGGTTATCGACGTAGCAAAAGGCGTAGAAGCACGAACCATCAAACTAATGGAAGTTTGTCGCTTGCGTGACACGCCCATTATGACCTTCATCAACAAGCTCGACCGTGAAGGTCGTGACCCCATTGAATTGCTGGATGAAGTTGAAAGTGTACTGAAAATCGACTGCGCGCCCGTCACGTGGCCTATCGGCATGGGTAAACGACTCAAAGGTGTTTACCATATTCATAATGATGCAGTGCATTTATACGACCCCAATCATGATGGCAAAATCCTTGAAGGCGAAATCATTCAAGGCATTGATAACCCACGTTTGGATGAGCTTTTAGGCGGACAAGCAGAAGAGCTACGCGAAGAGATTGAGCTTGTACTCGGTGCGAGCAACACCTTTGATCTAGAAGCCTATTTACAAGGCAAACTAACACCTGTGTTCTTCGGCTCGGCAACTAATAACTTTGGCATTGCAGAACTATTGGCTGATTTTGTTAAGTACGCGCCTGCCCCGCAACCACGCATGGCAACAACGCGCGAAGTTTTGCCAAGTGAAGAAAAATTCAGCGGGTTCATCTTTAAAATACAAGCCAATATGGATCCTAAGCACCGTGACCGTATTGCGTTTATGCGTATCTGTTCAGGCAGTTTTGCAAAAGGCATGAAGCTTAATCATGTTCGCCTCAAAAAGGATGTAAAAATCCCCGATGCACTAACCTTTTTAGCGGCAGATCGTGGGCATATCGACACGGCTTACCCCGGCGATATTATCGGCATACACAACCATGGCACGATTCGTATCGGTGATACCTTTACCCAAGGTGAAGATTTATTTTTCACAGGCATCCCAAGCTTTGCACCTGAATTATTTCGTCGTGCGCAGTTAAAAGACCCGTTAAAAATGAAGCAACTTCAAAAAGGCTTAGACCAGCTTTGTGAAGAAGGCGCAACGCAGTTATTCCGCCCGTTTAAGAATAATGATCTGATATTGGGTGCTGTTGGTGTTCTCCAGTTTGACGTGGTCGAGCAACGCTTAAAAGATGAATACAAAGTTGAATGTATCTTTGAAGGCATCAACGTACAAACGGCACGTTGGATTCATTGTGATGACGAAAAAATGCTGGATGAATTTAAAAAGAAAGCAGAAGTGAATTTATCGCTCGATCATGCAGGTGAACTTGTCTACATAGCGCCAACTAGGGTGAATTTAATGATGGCAGAAGAGAAATGGCCTGATATTGAGTTCCTTTCTACCCGTGAGCATGGTGTTTATTAACACTTAAATGTACAAATCGGCAAAAAAAAGGGGGGGTGGACTATAAAAAACTACCTAAAATAGTTTTTTATAGTCCACCCCCCCTCTTTTTTGACGTTTTGTAATAGATTATTCCCCTTTAGACTTCAACAAACGTCTACGCAGACCAAATAATGCTAATGGAATTAACAAGAACCCCATAGAACCACCAGAAGCCTCTGCTTTTAAAGTATTTCCATTTGTTTGAACAACATTAACCGTTCTCTCCTTCGTTGAGGTATTACCTGCATTATCGGTGGCGGTGTAAGTAACTGTGTATGTGCCTA
>CAZSXI010000289.1:0-2856 GCA_964611045.1 uncultured Cocleimonas sp.
AAAGCGTTCGTATTCTTTACCGAGTGTTGAACCATGCTCCATAAGATAGAGTGTTTTTAAGCGGGGCTCGTTGCCTTCTGTGCTTTCTAGTAGGGGTTCTTCTGTTATAAATTCTGGCGGATCAAAATCTTCTTCGGGTTCTGCTTCTGATGGAAATTGTTTGGCTATAATACCTGACTCGGCAAAGGCTTCTCGCATTTCTTCTGAACTGGTGTAGTCTGTTCCTGCGGGTAGTGCATAGCTGTACCAGTCTTTTGGTTTTACAGTGCGAACATTTGGGTGCTTGTTTCGTTTTATATGCTTGTTTGATGTTTCCTTATTTGGTTTACTCGTCGTTGCATCAATCTCTTTTTTTATGGCTTTTTTTAATGATTTTCTTTTACTTTTTATTGCTAATGATCGAATAAACTCCACACCCAAAAAATGAAAACCTTCATCAAAATTAACAATATGTGTTTTTCGTTCGCTAAAGGTAAGACGTAAATCTTCTAATATTTCACGGGTTAGTTCCATTGCATTATTGGCTTTGTCTGCCGTTTTACAAAGAATCACAAAATCATCGGCATAGCGTACTAGCCGATAATTATTATCCAACAAAGTATCATCAAGTTGATCTAAAAATAAGTTGGCTAACAATGGTGACAGTGGCGAGCCTTGTGGAATGCCTTTTGTGAGTTTATAACGCCTGTTCTTATCGACTACGGTTGCTTTTAACCATTGATGGATTAAACGCAATATCCCTTTATCTGTTACCAGTTTTTTAACTTCAAGCATCAGGAGATTATGATTTACCTCATCAAAGTAACGATGAATATCAGCATCAACCACCCATTTGTAACCTTTGTCTCGTAGGCGCTCAATGAGACTAACCGCTTGTTTTACCGAGCGCCCTCTTCTATAGGCAAAGCTTATGTCTTCAAATTCTTCTTCAAAAATTGGGGTTAATACAAGTGTGATAGCCGTTTGTAATACACGATCACGAATGGTGGGAATGGAAAGTGGACGTTTACCCCCATTGGGCTTATCAATTTCTACACGCAATAATGGCAATGGACGATAGGTTTCGTATTCAACTTCATTCTTTAGGGTTTCAAGATTCTGTTGCAGTTTGGCTTTAAAATCTTGCTGAGACACATAGTCAACACCGCCGACACCATCATTAGCATAGACTTTTTCCCATGCTTCGTAGAGTGTAGACAGGTGGATTACATCTTCGAGGGCTGCAGTTGACATCATTAAACCTCGCGGTATATTGTGAATTAACGGATTAAATGTATTTTAAGATTTATTTCAAGATCATCCCAAATACGGTCTGCGGTAATGACTTCACTCTTTAAGCGCAACCCTGTAGCCAAACAAGCCCTATCTGCTAATGACAAACCCAATTTCTTAGAGGGCAACCAAAGGCTTGCACAGTTTTTTGCATCTTCTTCAGTAAAATCTATAATGGTTAAACCCAAGGCTTTTAAAGCTTTCTCAATTTTTGAAACGTCAGTATCTGCTCTTTTCAGCTTTTGTAACACTTCAGACCAATTTACCGTTGAAATAACACAGCGTTCGATATGATTTTTAACATATGCTCCCCCTTTTTCATTATGAATGGCAGCAAGTAATGCAGAGGCATCAAGCACCCTTTTTTTCTTTTTCATGTGTTTTCTCGTTTCGCCTCTACCCTGCGTTCATTAATTAACTCCTGAGCCAAATCAGTTTCTGTCGGTATATTGTCACAAGCATTGTGCACAGATTGCCAAAGCTGATTTTTAGATTCCATAATAAGCCGTCCATCTTCAACCCAAGCCACAAGCTGCGACCCTGACTCTAATGCCAGTTGGTGCCTTAAATTAGCAGGAATGACGATTCGACCTTGCTTGCCAACGGATAATTCTGCTGTTTGCATCGTTTGGTAACCTCTTAAAAAAACAGTGTGGCATTACTGTATCATAAATGTGGCACGTCGCCTATTTTGCAAAAAACTGAATGCTGCCATATAGCCATCATAATAGCCATGTGATATGGTGTATAGCCATGTAGATATCAAGGAGGTCATCATGCATCATTATTCTATTGCCGATGCTAAAAATAGCTTATCACGAATCGTACATGAGGCAGAAGAAGGTCAAGCTGTGCACCTCACTCGCAGAGGCGAGCTGGTCGCGGTGTTACTGTCGGTTGATGAATTTAAAAAAATAACTAAAAAACAGTCTTCACCTGCTGATGCTTTACAAAAATTTCTTAGTAATAAGTTGTTGAAAGATGTCGATATTGATCCTTCTGTTTTTACTGGTTTACGACCAAAATCCAGTGGTCGTGATATTCAGCTATGAGCCTTGTGTATTTATTGGACACCAACATCCTGTCTGAACCTACCCGACAATCACCTGATGCACGTGTGATCAAAAAACTCATGCAACACCAATACCAAATTGCACTGGCCGCCCCTATTTATTACGAGCTACTAACAGGATAGATGCAGACGCTTACCACAATCTAAAAGGCGCGATAAGCTGGAAGCTTACCTTAATGAGTTTATTAGCACCTTGCCTGTTTTACCTTATGATGAGAAAGTTGCCGATTGGCACTCAAAAGAACAAGTTCGATTAAGCAACGAAGGATTAACACCTGCTTTTATTGATTCTCAAATTGCTGGTGTAGCGGTTAGCAACCGCTTGGTTATGGTTACTCGTAATGTGGATGATTTTCAGAATTTTGATGGTTTGGATGTGGTAAATTGGTTTGCTTGAGGGCGTAACTATTCAGCACGATTATTTCAGCCTTTTAATAAATTGCTTCTGTAGATTGGCGGAAACCCTGAAATGATTTTTCTGTGCTTTTTCCAATACTGACTGGGCTTCTTTT
>CAZSXI010000290.1:0-2840 GCA_964611045.1 uncultured Cocleimonas sp.
CATCCTGAATATCAAGCAAGTGTCTTTCCATTAAAAGTAGCGACAGCGTTTTATGCACGTTATACCGAGGGGATGGAATATGGGTTTCATGTAGATGACCCCGTAATGGGACCAATGGTAGGCCGTTATCGCTCGGATGTTTCGACAACCGTCTTTTTAAATGATACAGAAGCTTATGATGGTGGCGAAATTATCATTAAAACAGCTTTTGGCGAGCAACAAATTAAATTAGATGCGGGTGATGCGATTGTTTATCCCTCTAGTAGTTTACACCGTGTCAATAAAATTACCCGTGGGGAGCGTTTAGTCGCCGTAACGTGGGCACAGAGCATGGTAAAAGAAGCTGAAAAACGTGCCATGTTGTATGAGCTTGGGCAGGCGAGGGAAGTCATGCTTGCAAATAACTCAGAAGCGGATGAAACATCGCATGTGAGTAATGTCTACTCGAATTTGTTACGTCGTTGGAGTGAGTTGTAAATAGTTATAAGATATTCACAAGCAGTGTGGGCTTGAATCGATTGTGGCTATTTTATTTGATTGCATTTAAACAAAAAAAAGCCACTTATAAAAGTGGCTTTTTTTATTCAAACAAGTTTTTGAACCTTACTTCCAGAAGTTAGCTTCTATAGAGGCAAGTTCACGTAATTCATTAGTTAATACTTGGTAACGTGCGCGGTATTCTGTCCATTCGCCGCCTACATAGTTATTTTCGGCTTTATACTCACCGCTTTGCTCGTATTTAATAAACTTAGCTTGCATCTCAAGCATTTCCTTAATTAGTTCTGCTTTGTTGCTCATGTGAGTTCTCCAGTAGCATTTTTGTCAATTTTACAATGTTGAGAAGTATACTCTGCCAACTTGTAAGGGGTATACCTCCAAAAGGATATTTGTATTAATAAGTACTTATATACTTAGTATAGGAGGGGGTGACAATCACACTATTATATGACATTGTGCTTGCCATTAATTGAACTACAAAGAGGACTCTCTGATGGCACTAGAAGTAAACGGACAAACAATCGCAACAACGGAAGCAGGTTATTTAGAAAACCTTAATGATTGGAGTGAGGATGTTTGTAAAGCAATTGCCCAAGAAGATGGCATCGAACTGACACAAAAACATTTAGACGTCGTTGAGTTTTTACGCGATGAATATATTAATAATGGTGGTAATCAGCCAATGGAACGTGCCATTACTAAGCATATGTCAAAAGTTTGGGGCGAGAAGTTAAAAGGTAAAGATTTGTACACACTTTTCCCACGTGCACCAAGCAAACAAGGTTTAAAATTAGCAGGTTTGCCTGCAACTACGCGTAAAGGTGGTTACTAAATCATTTTTAAGCGCTTTATAGAACTAAAGTAACGCTAAATTAATCCACCCCCCTTGTTTTTTGCTGTTTTGTACGTGATTTTTGGGCATCACACGATTACAAAACAGCTACGTCGCCAAAAAGACGGCGACATAATTGAGTTGTCCGTTTCAAAAAACGAAACGGCAAGCTCACTAAAAACAAGGGGGGGGTGGCTTACTTATTTGTTTAAATAGGATTTAAAATTACTTAAACAGTCTCTGAATTCTTATATTTATCAGTTACTGCAAAATTATCTAGCCATTTTGTTACTCTGCTGAGTGTTTCTTGTAACATTGCGCTTTTTACTGGCTTAGTTAGGTAGGTCGTTGCACCTGCGATTACGCCTTGAACTTCATCGAGTGGTGATGTTTTACCACTGAGCATGATAATTGGCGTTCTTTTGTAGGATTCTTTTGTACGCATTGCACGACAGGTCTCATAGCCGTCAATTCCTGGCATGATGATGTCTAGGAAGACTAAATCATATTGATTATCTTCAATTTTCTCTAAGGCTTGTTCGCCAGACTCAGCAAAGTCAGTGCTGATGCCTGCATCGCGTAGCTCAAGTTCTAATTGTTTTCTAATAGCCGCACTGTCATCAATAATTAAAGCGTGATGAGCCGTGTGATTCTCAGTAGATTCTGCAGTTTTCGTTGGATTGCTATCTTCTACAACCTTGACAGTTTTAGCAGTTTCAATATTGTTATCTTCTTGAGTGTCTTCGTCATTGTCGGTATCAATGCTTTCTTGGTCTTTAACAAGTTTGACTAAATCGATAGTAGTTTCAAGTGCTTTCATCACACGGGTGATTAAAATAGGGCGCTTAATTTGTACATCACCAACACTACACGCTGGGTCATTTGATACGATCAATACTTTTTGATTCTCTAAATCTTGCTCATATTGTGAAAACTCTGCTTCTGAAGAGATTATAAGATCAGAAAATTGAATGTCATTACAGCTATGACTGACCAGTCCGTGAGTGACATTAAAAGCGATTACACGATCAAAAATTGCGCGTTCTTTTGCTTCTAGTCCTACAAAGTAAATACCGATACTGTTTTTATTATTATCCATTTGTTTGCCTGTCTATTTTTTGACTATTGGGTTTTAATTCGTTTTATGCTTCAGCCGTTTGTTTTAACCAAGTTTCAATTGACGCTAATAAAGTGTCAGTGGCAACAGGTTTTGTGAGGTAATCATCAACACCTGCTTTTTTAGCTAACTCTCTGTGCTTGTTGGTAGAACGAGAAGTTACCATAACAATGGGGGTTTCTTTCTTTTCATCCCATGCGCGGATAGCTTGAGTCAATTCTAAGCCTGTCATGCGTGGCATTTCAAGGTCAGTAAAGACGAGATCAATGTGCTTTTCATTCATCACGTTTAGTGCATCTAAGCCGTCTACGGCGGTTATAACGTCATATTCTGTCTTCTCGATAATTAAGCTTAGTGCTTTGCGGTTACTCAAAGAGTCATCAACTACGAGAA
>CAZSXI010000291.1:0-2831 GCA_964611045.1 uncultured Cocleimonas sp.
ATACTACTTAACACTAGGGCGATGCCCAGCCATAGAAGAACAACACGTTTAAGAAAATGTCCTAAAATCCGTTCTAACGGAGGCGGACGGTGCTTACCAAGTTGATGTTTTCCATGCTTTATTGAAAGTATTTGATAGTGCTTTCCATTAGGTGCAATAACCAAACGCATTTGAGAATTTTTGAACGCTTCTGGGCTAACAACTCTGCCTAAAATATCATTATCAAATTCATCCAAAATAAAAACGGATGCTTGTCGATGTTTATTTTTCCTATTCTTTAGCATGTTTATAGTGGCATCTTCACCGCTAAATTTTAGGACTTGGCCAATGGCTTGGGTACGCAGTTCAGGTCGCCATTTTCTGCGATCATCATCATTTTCACCTTGTAGGTAAAGCGCAGTGCCTATAAACACTGTGGTAGAAATAAGTAATAGTGTTAGCCAAAACCAGAGAAATATTTTCCAAAATAAACGTCCCATATTAATTACGCGTCAGTTGGTAGCCTTTACCACGAACTGTCTTAATAAGTTGCTGGGATTCATCTTTTAATTTTTGGCGTAGCTTGCTCATGTGCATATCAATACTACGATCGTAGGCTGTTAGTTTTTTACCCAACGCTTGTTCTGAGAGCATTTCTTTATCAACCAATTGCCCAACATTGAGTGCTAAAACTTCGAGTAAATTATATTCACTGCTGGTTAGCGATAAAGGGATAGACTGATAAAGTGCTTTTCGCGAAGCAGGGTGAATTTCAAGCTTGCCTGCGGTAATGACATCCGATATTTTTGCAGGTAAAAATTGGGTACGTCGTAAAACTGCTTTCAAACGGGCAACCAATTCTCGTGGATTACAGGGCTTGGGCAGATAATCATCTGCACCCATTTCAAGCCCGATAATACGATCAATATCATCGCCTTTTGCGGTCAACATTATCACGGGAGTAGTGACTGTTTGGCGTAATTCTCTTAATACCGTGAAGCCATCCATCTCGGGTAGCATCACATCTAAAATTATCACGTCATATTGTTGGGCTTTTGCCTCATTTAATCCACTGCGCCCACCGTGAAGCGTGCTTACAGAAAAGCTCTCTGACTCTAAATACTCCGCGAGCATTTCGCAGAGTTCAATATCGTCATCGATGAGTAAAATTTTAGGCATTTGGTAAAAGCTGGATGAAAAGCGTCATTTTGGCATAGTGATATAGCGAAAATCGCCTTGTTTTACATAAATTTACACAAAAACAGAAAAATTTATAGTCCACCCCCCCCTGTTTTATGCGGTTTTGTATTACAAAACCGCATAAAACAGGGGGGGGTGGACTATAAAAAGTAGCTAAATGGCTAAATATTCATGTCTTAGCTCTTCGTTATCGAGAACTTCTTGTGCCGTACCATCAAAAACGATATTACCCATATCCAAAATCAGTGCGCGATCTGCCAAGCGTAACGCTGCTACGGCATTCTGTTCTACGATGATGGTGGTAATACCGTGTTTTTTAATGCCATCGACTATGCTGGCAATTTCTTGAACGATTACTGGGGCAAGTCCTTCATAAGGCTCATCCAATAATAACAATTTAATGTCACGAGCTAAGGCGCGCGCAACGGCTAGCATTTGCTGTTCACCACCTGACAAGGTAGTTCCCATTTGATTACGACGTTCTGCTAGGCGGGGGAAATGTTCGTAAATGCGCTCGATGTCCCAGCCTACCGGTGGTTCAATTTGTGCTAGCTCTATATTTTCTTGTACGGTTAAACCTGCAATAATTCTGCGATCTTCAGGTACTAATGCCACGCCATTTTGAGCCGCCTCGTATGCCTTCATATCGTGCAGTGGTTTATGGTCTAGCCATATTTCGCCGCGTGTTACAGCAGGGTCATCCATACGCGCGATTGAGCGTAGTGTTGAAGTTTTACCTGCGCCGTTTCTACCCAGTAATGCTACCACTTCACCTTCACGAATATCAAAGCTTACACCTTGAACAATATAACTTTCACCGTAATATGAGTGAATATCCCTGCATGAAAAAAAGGCTGAGTCTGATCCTTTGCTTGTTTCTGCTTTATTGTCCTGCTGCTTTGTCTGATTACTCATCTTCAGATTCTCCCAGATACGCTTCTTTTACTTTAGGGTCATTCTTTATTTCTTCAGGCGTGCCTGTTGTAATGATATGACCACGAACTAATACGCTGATACGATCGGCAAGGCTAAATACCACGTGCATATCATGCTCGATAATTACCTTGGTCATGTGGCTCATTTTTTCGCTTTTTAATAGATCGATAGTACGATTGGTGTCGTGGCGTGCCATGCCTGCGGTCGGCTCATCAAGCAATAATAATTTGGGATGCTGGATAATACCCATGGCTAATTCAAGACGGCGTTTGTCGCCACGAGAAATACTGCTGGCAAGTTGGTCATGAAACTTATCCAGCTCAAAATCAGCTAGGGTAGCGTGTGCTTCTTTAAGTATTGCTTTTTCACCCGCTAAACTTTTAAAAGGGTTAAATTTAAATGTGCCGTCACGCTTTGCAAGCGCGGGGATCATTACGTTTTGTAGCAAGGTGAGGTCAGGGAATATCTCAGGGGTTTGGAATATTCGCACCATGCCCGCATGATTGATGTCGTGTGGTTGCATACCAATCATATTCTGATCATTAAAGGTTACTGAGCCACTGTCAGGAATTAAACGCCCAATGCAGCAATTCAATAAGGTAGATTTACCCGCACCGTTAGGGCCGATAATCGCGTGGGTCTCGCCCTCTTCAATCTCAAGGTTTACATCTGCTAATGCGTGTAAACCCCCAAAGGTTTTGTTAACGCCCTTTATG
>CAZSXI010000292.1:0-2766 GCA_964611045.1 uncultured Cocleimonas sp.
GCACGAATAAATTAGAGAAGTTACTAGATCTAGTGTAGAAACTCCTGTGTAATTAAATACAAAACAGCTAAAAACAGGGGGGGTGGACTTTTCATTCTTCTAATATCATTCATGATTGTCATTTTTTTGGCTATTCCTCGTTTAAATACCACTAAACAGTGCCAGTTAGATACCATCTAAGCAGGTTTTTCGTTATCATTGCCTTTTTTCATTTTAGAGCTTTTTCTAGGAATCGTTAATGAATGTTTTTCAAATCGAAGGTGGTACGCCACTTGAAGGTGATGTTGTAATATCTGGCGCAAAAAATGCAGTACTCCCGTTACAGGCAGCTGCATTATTAGCTCATGGCAAAATGACCATTAAGAATGTTCCCCGTCTCAAAGATGTGGCAACACTTGCGCTTCTTTTAGAAGGCATGGGTGTCACGGTTAAGACCGATAAAAACAACAATATTACGACTGATACTTCTACGATTAAAAACCAAATAGCCCCTTATGAATTAGTGCGTACCATGCGTGCTTCTATCCTTGTGCTTGGTCCTTTAGTTGCTCGTTATGGTTATGCCGAAGTGTCATTGCCAGGTGGCTGTGCCATTGGTAGTCGCCCTGTAAATATTCATCTTTCGGGTCTTGAGGCGATGGGTGTTGAGATTACCGTTGATGAAGGTTTTATCCGTGCGAAATGTGATCGCTTAAAAGGCGCTAACATCATGATGGAAGCAGTAACCGTAACAGGTACAGAAAACTTATTGATGGCGGCTGTGCTAGCAGAAGGCACAACCATTTTAGAGAACGCAGCACGTGAGCCAGAAGTGGTAGACCTTGCAAATTGTTTAATTGCAATGGGGGCAAAAATCACAGGGGAAGGCACAAATACCATTATTGTAGAAGGCGTTAAAAAGCTAAAAGGTGTTGAATACTCTGTATTGCCAGACCGTATAGAAACAGGCACATACTTAGCCGCAGGAGCCATTACAGGCGGACGAGTGAAATGTGTAAATGCTGCTCCGCATACACTTGATGCCGTGTTACAAAAATTTAGAGAGTGTGGCGCAAGCATTGAAACAGGCGAAGATTGGATTGAGTTAGATATGCGTGGTCGTAAATTAAAAGCAGTTGATATTCGTACCGAGCCTCATCCTGCTTTCCCGACTGATATGCAAGCTCAGTTCATGGCGATGAATTGTGTATCAGAAGGTATTGGTGTAGTGGTAGAAACAATATTTGAAAACCGCATGATGCATGTGGCAGAGCTAATGCGTATGGGTGCAAATATTCGCCTAGAAGGAAATACTGCAATCGTCGCAGGTATGCCATCTTTACGCGGCGCACCCGTTATGGCAACTGATTTGCGCGCATCAGCCAGCTTGGTTCTTGCAGGCTTGGCAGCAAAAGGAATCACCATTGTTGATCGTATTTATCATACCGACCGTGGTTATGAAAAAATTGAAGATAAACTGACAGGCATTGGCGCTAAAATCACTCGCATAACGCAATAAAGTGCTGTGGTAAAGAATAGTAGTAAAGAGCAAAAAATAATATGAATAAAACACTCACAATCGCGCTATCAAAAGGGCGCATTTTCAAAGAAACCATGCCATTGCTCGAAGCAGCAGGCATCAAGGCGCTGGATGACCCTGAAACCAGTCGTAAGCTGATTCTTGATACCAATCATGACAATATAAAGCTCGTGATTATTCGTGCAACTGACGTACCTGTCTATGTGCAATACGGCGCGGCTGATTTGGGCGTAACCGGTAAAGACGTATTGATGGAGCATGGTGGCGAAGGCTTGTACGAAATGCTTGATTTGCACATTGCTGAATGTAAACTAATGACAGCAGGCTTTGCTGATAAACCGTTGCCAGAAGGACAATTAAAAGTAGCGACAAAATTTGTAAATTGCACGCGTGATTATTTTGCTAAGCAGGGTAGACAAATCGAGATTATCAAGCTTTATGGTTCGATGGAGTTAGCTCCGATTGTTGGGCTTGCCGATATTATCGTTGATGTTGTTCAGACGGGTAGCACCTTAAAAGCCAATGGTTTAGTGCCACTAGAGCACATGGCAGACATTAGTTCACGCATGATTGTAAATTCAGCTTCAATGAAAATGAAACATGATATTTTGAGTGAATTATTAGATAAAATTAAAATTGCTGTCGATAAGAAGCCGTAGATAAAGGTATAGAAAAGAAGTAGATATTATGACGAATCAAATTAAACACCAAACAGACGATGTCCGTATCATTGGACAAGAAGAAGTACATTCTCCAGCGACACTGTTTAAACAATACCCGTTGACAGAAAAGGCAGCTAAAACAGTTTTTGATGCGCGTGCGGCAAGCCATAAAATTTTACACGGTGACGATGATCGCTTAATCGTGGTGGTTGGCCCCTGTTCAATACACGATGTCGATGCAGCTTTAGAATACGCTAAGAAATTAGCAGTACTACGTGAAGAGTTAAGCGACCAGCTACATATTATTATGCGTGTGTATTTTGAAAAGCCGCGTACCAGTATTGGCTGGAAAGGTTTGATTAATGATCCTGATTTAACCGGTATATTCAATATTAATAAAGGCTTAAAAGTTGCCCGTGACCTGTTGATTACTCTGGCAGAGCAGGGCATGCCTACAGCAACAGAATACTTAGATTTAATCTCTCCACAATATATTGCAGATTTAATCTCTTGGGGTGCTATCGGTGCGCGTACAACCGAAAGTCAGGCGCATCGTGAATTAGCATCAGGAATATCATGCCCGAT
>CAZSXI010000293.1:0-2762 GCA_964611045.1 uncultured Cocleimonas sp.
CTTAACGTAAAATTACGTGATGGATATATCTTTGATTCCTATTACGTCGTGCCAAAAAGTACCAATGCCGAAGTTATAAGCGTATTGCAATCAATTTGCACCTCGACAGATTCTCAGCAAAATATAGTTTGGGGCGAAAAATCATCGGGTAAAACGCACTTACTACAGGCATGTTGCGCTAAAGCCGCAGAAACTCATCACGCCGTTAGTTATATTCCTCTAAAAGTTTTTAAAACATACGGCACAGAGGTGCTGGAAGGTTTATCGCAATCAAAGTTACTGGTAATTGACGATATTGATGAAGTGCTGGGCGATAAAGCGTGGGAAGTGGCATTATTTAATCTCATCAATATCACCCGTGAGAGTGGGCAAAGCTTATTATTAAGTGCAAGTGAAAACCCACGTAAATTAGAAGGTGTTCTACCAGATTTAGCCTCCCGACTAATCTGGGGTGGAAGCTATCAACTGCAAGCACTGACTGATGAAGAGAAGCCTAAAGCCCTGCAAGCACGTGCAGAACAACGTGGTTTTAAGCTAAAAGATAATGTCATCGAATACGTTTACCGTCGTTATCCACGTGATATTGAATCATTGATGGATATTTTAAATAAACTCGACGAAGAAAGTTTTCGCCAAAAATCCCTGATTACAATACCCTTTGCCAAGCAAATATTAGAAGATTCTTAATACTTTAGTTGTTTTTTATCAATTAATGGAACTAATTTACTCAAAGTTTGACTAACCCAGCGTGTGGGGTATAATCCTGCGCAGCTTGAAAGTAAGTTTTTTATATTTATGCATTACCATCTCGAAGTTCCATTTGTTTTGATCCTCGTCCTGATTTCATAATTCATAGCAACACCACTTCAGCACAACCGTTTTAGAAGTACTTTCTAAAACACTTTTAATTTTGAATATTAGGAAAAATATTATGTCAACAACTACTGGAACAGTAAAATGGTTCAACGAATCTAAAGGCTTTGGTTTTATCGAGCAAGAAGACGGACCAGATGTTTTCGCACATTTCAGTGCAATCTCAGGTGATGGTTTCAAAACTTTGAACGAAGGCCAAAAAGTTGAGTTCACAGTTACAGACGGCCAGAAAGGTCCTCAAGCTGAGAATATCGTAGCTCTTTAATTTTTAATTAAAGAATTACTTTAAGAAGCGAGGTTTTATACCTCGCTTTTTTGTGCCCGTAATAAACGTAGCAACTTGAATTATCACTAATTTACCCCTATAAATAACTGTAATGATAAGAACTTAGTAATACATAGCAACGAGGGAGTAACAACCAATGGACACAAAATCATTTCTAGATGAGCTACTAAAAACAGGCAAAGAATACGCCAACAAAGGGCGTGATATTGCAGAAGAAAAACTGAAAATTCCCAAAGAAGGTGAAGAAGGCTACGATGCTACTATCGATGGCATGAAAAAAGGCGCGATGGCAGTCGGCGTATTGGCATTGCTACTAGGCACAGGCGCAGGCAGACGTGTAACAGGCTCGGCGTTAAAAATAGGAAGCCTCGCCGCCATCGGCGGAATAGGGTGGAAAGCCTATCAAAACTGGGTTACACAAAAAACCGAAAGTGACCAAGACGTTAAAGACATGGCGTCCGATGCCAAAATTATTCCCATTAATGAGTTGGGTGAAGCAGAAGCCAACGAGCGCAGCCAAATCCTACTAAAAGCCATGATAGCCGCAGCAAAAGCCGACGGGCACATCAATAAAAAAGAAGTCGCTGCGATTGACCAGCAAATAGAAAAGCTAGGCTTAACAGGTGACGTAGCAGACTTAATGCAATCCGAAATTGCTAAACCGTTGGATGTTAAAGAAATTGCCGAACTCGCAAAAGATAACTCAGGCATTGCAGCAGAGATATATTTGGTGTCTGCAGTTGTGACCGATAAAGAAAATTCGATGGAAAGGGAATATTTAGACACTCTCGCACGCACCATGAAATTACCAGATTCGTTGGTAGAGCAATTACAAAAAGTTAAAGAAGAGGAAGTTGTTTAGATGTAAAAATATGAAAGTCCCCTCTCCTTAGCAGGGCTAGGGAGAGGTAGAAAGTTCGAAACAAAGCACTTAATCTCGAAAAGATCACTCATCCCAGCCCTCTCCGCTCTTAATGAAGAACAAATAGGGAGTTCGAAGGCAATTTTTAGCCAAAAATAGCCATTTTTACAATCCACCCCCCCTCTTTTATGCCGATTTGTACTACAAATCGGCATAAAAGAGGGGGGGTGGATTGTTGATTTAGCTTAATTTAGATATTTTTCAGCGTAAAATTCAGTAAATATTCACTAAACCTTTGCGGTTTATTATCAATAAAAGTATCTGCGGGTTGGCAGTGAGCTAGGCTAATTATTAAAACCAGTAGAACGGATAAGGTACGTCATCCGACGATAGTGCATAAATAAAGATGGTCATGTCGGATGACGCTATCGCTTATCCGACCTACGATTAATGCGGCTTACCGTGATTTTTTGACGATTTGTGTTTAAAATTACGTACATAATGGCAAAAAAATAAGGGGGGGCTCTGGAAAAGAGCATCCTATGCTTCAACTGAGCATCAACACTTCCTGTGGAAGGTGTAACGATATACTTTTAGTGAGCTTACCATTTTATTTTTTAAAAACGGATAATTCAATTATTAGGATGAAACCGTTTAGCGTCTAGGGCGCTTAAAAAAACCATCATAAAACAGTCAAATTCGCATAGGTAAGCACCAACCACTTACTCCCAACATCAGCAA
>CAZSXI010000294.1:0-2726 GCA_964611045.1 uncultured Cocleimonas sp.
ATAACTTCTTGCCCATGCTGGGCACTGCCGATAGGGTAAACATGGGTGCGATCTTGATAGCGTAGAGGTAGATGAAAGAGTAAATCTTGTACTTTTTCTATGCCGAGCCTAGCAAGGTTTTCGACCATTTTTGGGCCAACGCCTTTAAGCTCCTCGACAGATTCTTGCAACATGATTTATGGCTACTATAATTTTTACGGACTATTTTTTCTTTGATATCTTGTCTTCTGTGCCATCAATAATTTCTACAATATTGGAACGGTGTCGCCAATAAATAAATCCTGTTATAACCGCTAGAATTATAAATAAAGGGAGTGATTCAGTAATCCAATAAAAGTATAGTGGAGCGAGTAAAGTAGCTATTAATGCGGAAAGGGATGACATATTAAATACCAATGCAGAAAACAACCAAGTGATGATAACGACAATTCCAATAACAGGTTGTAATCCAAGGTATACACCAAGTGCAGTTGCTACACCTTTACCCCCTTTAAACCCGTAGTAAATGGGGTATAAATGTCCTAAGAAAGCAGCGGTACCAATCAACCCTAACCACATCCAACTCAGACCAAATGCATGACCAATAGCAACAGGTATCAAGCCTTTTAAAAGATCTCCTGCTAAAGTAATAATAGCAGCCTTTTTACCGGCATGACGCATCACGTTGGTTGCACCAGGATTTTTTGAACCTACCGTTCTTGGATCAACTTTATTCATTAATTTACAAGTAATGATGGCAGCAGAAACTGAGCCTATAAAATAAGCAAGAATAGTTAATAAAATCGGTAGAAAATAAGGCATGATGTGCGCTCTGTAAATAACGTCTGAGTATCTTAGCAAATTGAATCCGCTATTTGTGAAAACATCGGGGAATAACAACGGTGAATCGTTGGTGATGATCCATGGTTGGGGTATGAATTCTGGCGCTTGGGAATCAGTGCGTCCAGCACTTGAAACAGATTACTTTATGCATTGGATTGATCTACCAGGTTATGGCGAAAACAGAAATATAAGCGCAAATAATATGGACGATATTGTTAGCTTAATAACCCCCAATATTCCAGACGAGGCACATTTGATAGGTTGGTCGTTAGGTGGGTTAATAGCCCAAGCAATCGCAGAAGAAGCCTATAAAAGTCACTTCGATAAGATCAAATCACTGACATTGGTAGCAAGCTCGCCAAAGTTTTCTCAATCAGATGATTGGGAGCATGCCATTAGTACTGAAGTTCTTAATAACTTCTCTAAAAACTTACAAGATGATATCGAAGGAACATTAAAACGTTTTGTAGCACTGCAATTCATGGGAATTAAGGATTCAAAAGCTTTCCAGAAGGCGCTCATAAATGAAATATTAGCCGATACTAATTACAAATCGGGTAAAAAAGGGGGGGGTGGACTTAAAAATAAGCAAAATAACACATGTTTTGATGCTTTAAACCTCGGCTTAGATATTTTAATGCACGCTGATTACCGAAATAATAGGCATACCATTCCCCAGCATTGGATTTTGGCGGATCGTGACCGATTAATTCCTCCACTGGTGATAAAAGATTTGAAATTGTTACGTGCAAATGATCAAATCACGCTCCTTGATAACGCAGGGCATGCCCCTTTTATGACGCAACCTGAAGAATTCCTTGCGAGTGTTATTCCTTTTATAAAAAGCCATAGACGAAACCATGCTCGATAAAAAAAATATTCGTCAGCATTTTGAAAAATCCGCCGATAGCTACGATGCCGCGGCAGTGTTGCAGCGCGAGATTGCCAAGCGCATGGGTGAACGCCTCGATTATATAAAGTTGCAACCAAACGTGGTTTTAGATGCCGGCTGTGGTACGGGCTTCATCACCAAAGATTTACTCAAGCGCTATCCTAAATCTCAAATACTCGCTTTAGACCTTGCGCTAAACATGACGCGTAAAACTAAAGAGCAGGGTGGATGGCTAAGAAAGCCAAAACTGATCTGCGGTGATGCCGAACAACTGCCTTTGAAAATGGAAAGTGTCGATTTAGTTGTCTCCAATCTGATGATTCAGTGGAGTAATGATCTCAGCAAAATGTTTTTGGGTTTTCATAGTGTTTTAGCTCCTAATGGTTTATTACTATTCAGCACCTTCGGACCAGATACCTTAAAAGAAATGCGGGAGAGTTGGGCTACGGTTGATAGCACACCGCATACCAGTGCCTTTGTCGATATGCACGAGATTGGTGATGCACTGTTAAAAGCAGGTTTTATCAACCCAGTAACAGACATGGAGTTAATCACCATGACCTATTCGAATGTGCGTCAATTGATGAAAGATATTAAGGACATTGGAGCTAGCAATACCAACAGTGAACGTAGCAAAGGCTTAATGGGCAAGCAAAAACTTAAAGATTTTGAACAAGCTTATGAGGTTTTTAAAACCGATGAAGGTTTATACCCTGCTTCGTGGGAAATTATTTATGGGCATGCATGGGTGGGTGAAGGTTTGAAATTGGATGGGTTTGAGAAGGTTATACCTATACATCCATACGGTTAAGAAAGATGATGTGCCTTAGGTATAACGGACAGTTAATTAAGCATTTTTCAATGCCTTTTTCTCAAAATCATTCGGGCTCATATAGTCAATGCCTGAATGTCGTCTGATACGGTTATAATAACTTTCAATATACCAGAATATTGAACGCTTAGCCTCCTCATGAGTTTCATAATAAAAACCATAAACATGCTCTGATTTCAA
>CAZSXI010000295.1:0-2718 GCA_964611045.1 uncultured Cocleimonas sp.
GATAAACTCGCATGAGGGATAAACACCAGTTGTTTGGTATTATTTTGGCAATGGCGCTTAACTGCATTCATAGCATTGTGGCTTACACAGTCGAGTGGGCAAAGTACAACATCAGCTTTTGATACGATACTAGCCAATTTTTGATGGCCATCTTCTCGGCCGCCATCGTGGTGAATAAATTGCCCATTTTGCTGTTCTACCAGTTGACGAAAATGGCTGTATTGCCCACTCCTCCCGCCAATGTACAGCACGCAACGTCCGCATAAATCTGGGTTTGAGTTGGGGCAAGACGCACAATCATCGTCATTGTCTTGTTGTTTATTAAGTAGCTGGGCTAGAGTATTTTCTACGCTTATCTTTTCTTCAGCTAAGCCATAGAGCTGTTGCTCTAGTGTCTGCTTTTGTTCTTGCTCTCTTGTTGCACGTTGCTTCCATTTTTCTTCTGATGTTTTTGAACGGACACTGCGCGTGACAGCGTTATCAAAATCAATCGTTAATTGGCTCAGTTGCTGTTGTAAGCCTTCAACAAGTGGGAAGTGTTTCAAGGTTTCTAATTCTTGTTGAGCAGATTGTAGGCGCTTATTATCAGCTCGTGCACTCTCTAATTCTGCTTTTAATCGGTTTATTTCAAGCTCTTTCTTATCAAGCTTTTTCTTGGCTTTTGTTTCATTTTCCTTGAGTAGTGCTTCAAGTGATTCATTATATTTTTCAAGATTGTAAAATTCTTTCATATCAATGCGTGCTGTTGCACCTGATAGGTGAGATAGCATATGTACTTTGCCATAGACTTGAAAAAGTGTATTTTCAACGGTGTCGGGATGCGTTAATAACGCCCAAAATGCACCTGCTACATTCCCTGATATTACTGCTTCATTCCAAAGCTCAATGCGCTCATTTTCAGTTTTAGTTTTGGAGAATTGTAAAATATTTAATTTGTATTTCTTATCTAAGAGTTTATTCACTAAAGTGCTGACGTAACATTTATCACTTAAGGCATGGATGAAAGAAACGTGCATTTCGTAATCTGTCCATGTGCCAATCCCATCAATGTCTGCCTTCTTACCTATTTGACGTAGTTCTTTTAAGGTAAGACAAGTCCCTAAAGCGGCACAATGATAGCGAGAATTTAGCTCCCAAAACTTTAGCCGAGATGAGTGCTTCTTAACGGGCTTTGATAAGCCAGGAATAGGTAATGGCGAAAGTGGCTGTTGATTTAATGCGTTGGCAGTTAATTGGCACATAACTAAACTCTTTGTATTTAAAGTACTTGATAATATAAACGATAATCATTATCATTAAAAGAAGTAAATTAAAGTTTATTTTAATAGTCATTTAAATCTAAGGAGTTGGAATGAATATGTTAGCGACTCATATCAAAATAGATAAAACTCAGCAAGCAGATATTTTTGAGTTAGGTAAAACAGTAAAGCTTGAAATGGATGTAAGTACGCTCAAGCGCCTACTTGAGACGAGACAAGTCTGTGCGACTGATTTTCATTGTTTAGATTGCTCATCGAGTAAGTGTATGAAGGATTTGTGTTTAAAAACGTGTTTAAGGTGCTTATCATGATTTGTTTTGTATTTGCTACGACGGTGATTCGTGCTGTTTCTTTCTCTTTTTATTTCTCCTTTAGGTAAATATAAGGTCTTGATCATCTTAATGATGGTTTGCTAGGTTAATTGTCTAAGGATTATTGGTGGCTATCTGGTCTGCTCTCTTATCAACAGTTCTAAAACCCTATTGTTAGGAGTTTATTATTATAATAAGCATTGAAAGAGAGCAGGCTAGATAGTCAAATTTAAGACGTTAATTAATTAGGAGTTAGCCCTTGCTGTAAGATGTTTACAAGTCTATCGGTGTCTTTAACCGTATTCATCAACGATTTTATTTGCTTGGAGTCATACGGGTAAATAGTAATAACGGATTGTTCGTGAACAGAGAAATATTCACCCAACAAGTTGGTGCATAGCTTTTCTCTGTCGCATTCTTTGCAAGTGATAAGAATAGGCATTTCCTGTTTTTCTAAAGCATGTAAATTAACGCATGACTCTAAGTTACCCCAAAACACGATTTCATTACCTTCGTTGGTTTCAACGCGAATGTACTGCATATCGCTTTCATTCTTGTTTATTTCATTGATCTTGGTGATGATGGATTTTATTTGCATCTACATTTCCCTCCCTGAAGGCAAACTAACTGTGTTTCGGTAATATTATGACTTGGAGCTGTTGCAGCTTGAGCAGATTGTGGGGCTACGCTTGGTTTAACTACCGATAAAAAAGGTCCGCGCGTAGTTTTGTGAATAAGGGCAATATTGATCCCACGTAAGCTTTTTTGTTTACGGCGAATCATATCTTTAAGGAAGATTAGCTCCCTATTGAGATCATTTATTTCAGTCGATAGTAAAGCGTGTTCACTTTTTAGGCGCACTACAACAGGGTTGCTAGGCTTAAGATATTTATTAATTTCCATTTTTACTATTCTGCTTTGTTAGTCTACTGAGGTAAATGGCATAACTGCCAGCATCTTCTAAATGGTTGAAAAATTCCGGCTCTGGTATTCCCGTTGCATTGCCGCTTGCTTGTAATAAGCGTTCTAGCTCATCACCAAAGTGATCTTGCCTATGAGCTGGCGATATAATTTTTTTATTTTTTTTGTTCATTGGTATTTCCTGCTATGGCAAGAACGGAAAAAAGCACGATGTAAATTGGAAACCA
>CAZSXI010000296.1:0-2704 GCA_964611045.1 uncultured Cocleimonas sp.
ACCGTGGATTGCGGTCTTCACCGCAATGACGGGCTGACAATAGACTAAGCTACAGAAAATAAAAACAATGACTTATGGCTTAATTCAACGACATTGGTGGTGGCTCAAAAATGGTTATATCAGTGAAAGCTTAGGCGAGCCCAAAATAAACAGCCATAGCAGCAACGATTTCATCTCTCCATAAGAAACCTACAAAGCCAGCAAGTGCAAGCCAAGGACCAAAAGGAATAGGTTGGCTTTCTTTTTGCTTTTGAATCAGCATCCAAGCAATACCTAAAACAGCACCTAATAGCGAAGCTGCAAAAATAGTAAAAGGTAATATCTGCCAACCGCCCCAGGCACCGATTGCGGCAAGAATCTTAAAGTCACCATAGCCCATACCCTCTTTGCCAGTAATTAAACGAAAGACATGAAACAGACTCCAAAGCGATAAATAACCGATCATTGCACCTAAAACACTGCTTTGTAAATCAACAAAGAATTCTTGGTAATTTACGGCTATTCCTAACCACATTAGAGGCAAGGTAAGGTTGTCAGGTAGCAACATAGTTTTTGCATCAATCAAAGACATGGTGATCAATGTCCATGTGAATATGAGTGCTGCCAGTGTTTCCCACCCAACGCCTATTTTCCATGCAATAAATACAGAGAGGAGTGCGGTGAATAACTCAATTACAGGGTATTGAATAGATATTTTTGTTTTACATGATGAACATTTTCCGCGAAGAAATAAGTAGCTAATAACAGGAATATTCTCAAGTGCGGTAATCATGTGTCCACAGGTTGGGCACTGTGAGCGAGGGATGAATAGGTTAAACTCCTTTCCGGTAGGATGCTCAATCTCATCAATATCTCCACCAAAAAGTTCAGTACACTCTTCTCGCCATTCCCTTTGTAACATAATGGGTATGCGGTAAATAGCAGCATTTAAAAAGCTACCAACAAGTAGTGAAAAAAGCCCTACTACGGTTAAAAAGAAAGCGGTACTTTCTTTAAAAAGTGAAATCAATTCCATTTGTATCCCCTTTTTAGTGAGTCACCCTCTCGTGTAAGAGTAGCCTGATTCACTAATACAATTTTTAACCGACTGCGGCGCCCATCTTGAATATTGGCAAATACATTGCAATAACAAGACCACCCACTAAAACACCCAGTATAGCCATAATCATTGGCTCAAGCTGCTTTGAAAGGTTATCAACCATATCATCAACTTGCTCTTCAAAGTAATCGGCTACTTTGTCTAGCATTTCTTCTAGGCGTCCCGATTCTTCACCAATCTTTGTCATTTGTACAACCATGCTAGGAAACTGTTGGGTTGTCATCATAGCTACGTATAACTGTACACCCTTAGCAGTATCTTCTTTCATTTGCATTGTTGCTTCTTCGAATACGATATTACCGGTACTACCTGCAACGGCATCCATTGCTTCAACCAGAGGAACACCTGCCGCAAACATGGTAGAAAGAGTACGTGCAAATCGCGCAGTAGCACCTTTGTTAATGATTTCGCCCATGACTGGTATTTTAAGAACCGTTCTGTCAACAAAGCGACTAAAGGCTCTTGAGCGACGTCTAGCTTGTGTAAAGCCTACTACTGTTGCAATTGTAATGCCAACAGGGAGCCACCAAGTTGCTTGTAACCATTCAGAAAGGCTAATAACCCATAGAGTAAACGCTGGTAAGTCAGCACCAAAGCCTGCAAAAATATCTTTAAAAGTAGGAATTACCCAGATCAGCATAATGCTCGAAACAACAACCGCAGCAATAACAACCATTAAAGGATACATCATGGCTTTTTTAATTTTAGCCTTCATTCGCTCCGTTTTTTCTTTATAGGTAGCAACTTTCTCAATCATATCCTCAAGTGTACCTGCTTGCTCACCAGCACGTATCAGGTTTACAAAAAGATTATCAAAGTGGAGAGGGTGTGCACCCAAGGCACCTGCAAGGTCGGCACCGCCTTCTATATCAGTTCTTACCTTTTTGATTAAGTCTCGCATGGCAGGATTTTCATGCCCATCGCCAATAAGTTCGAGCGATTGAACCATCGGAACACCTGCTCGCATCATGGTTGTTAATTGACGTGCAAAATAGGAAATATCTACAGGCTTAATTTTTCCTTTAGATAAAGCTTTGCGTTTTTTCTTTACAAATTTAGGGCTGATACCTTGCCGTCTAAGTTCTGCTCTAAGAAAATTTTCATTAATCGCTTGGTTTTCACCTCGAATTTTAACACCCGCTTTATTAATGCCTTCCCAAGTGAATAAGGGAAGTTCCTTTTTTTGTACTGGTTTTTTTGCAGCTAGTGTAGCCATAATAATTTCCTAGTTTTAATCTTTTGTGACACGTTCTAGTTCGGCGAGAGATGTCACGCCTTCTCGTACTTTTTGTAGTGCTGATTGACGTAAATCATTTATATTTTCTTTTGTAGCTTGGTCAGCAATCTCTAAAGAGTTGGCTCCATTCATAATCATGATTTCCATTTTTGATGAAATAGGCATGACTTGGTAAATACCAACACGTCCTTTGTAGCCATTGGCACATTGACCACACCCATCGGGTTCAAAAACTTTTAATGAGTCTATCTCTTTTTCTTCGAATCCTAGCTGAACAAGAGTTTTTACGGGTAAGTCCTCAACAGGGACTTTGCAGTTTTTACATAAACGTCTTGCAAGGCGTTGCGCTACGATAAGGTGTACAGAAG
>CAZSXI010000297.1:0-2695 GCA_964611045.1 uncultured Cocleimonas sp.
GTGCATCATCAACTAACTGTCGAAGGTTAGCAAACTGCTCACGTGGAGGAATAATTATTGGCGTTTCTTGTTCTCCATGTTTTTGCATTGCCTGCATAACGCGCTCAGGCAACAAGTTTTCCACCTGAGAAATAATGTGGGTATGCCCTTCTTGAATAGTATGCGCTATGCCCTTCGCATCATCACTAAGTTGAAGCATAGCCGAATTGGCACGTGCTTTAACTAACAGGCTCCCAAAAAAGGCTAGTACGGAAAAGATTGCAGCTGGTAACAACCAATTCTCTGAGAACAAATTAAATAGAGGTAACTTGCTTTCATCTAGACCACTCAACAGCCCTGGAAAACGTTCAGGAAAATATTTTATCCCTGCCCACAATAGCCATAAAATAACAGTAAATGGGAGTAATAAAAGACTCAGAAAACCGAAAAGTCCACGACGTTTCTTTGCGCTAAAATAAGTCCCATAGTTATTTTCATAGGCATCAGTATTATCATCTAAAGCACCCACGACTAACTCACGTTGTTTTTGCTCATGACCCAATGTTTGCTCAGCATCTATTAGCTCGGGCAACCACGTTTCATCGAGCTTCATAGCATCTAGCTGTGATTGATTACTCGCAATATCTGGGTTTAATTCAGCAATAGTTTCTTCTTTTTTATCATTGGTCTCAAGAAAATCACTATGAAGATGGTCATACTCCCCAATACCATCCATTTTCTTTATAGTATCAATTCTTTGATCAGGTGTGGTTAACTCGCGCTGCGCGAGATAAAATGAGTTTGCAAAAGCATCATAATCAAAGCCCAAGATCTTCAACAATGCATTTTCAACAACCTCTTCCGTTTCTAAAACAATATCTTGAGAATCATCCCTTTCTAATTTTACCGTGAGAGCACCGTCTCGGTTTATTGTGCGGTAGAGTGTGTAGTTATTAGCCTCACCATCAGAGAACTTTAATGTTACTTCAGCAAGGTCTGCTCCCCACGCAATGATCTTGTACAGGTTTTTATCATCCAAGACAAAGGTACGCCCATAAAGCGCAAAACAGATGGCTTCGCCAATACTGGTTTTACCCGATTCATTTAAACCTGCGACGGTGATGACACCTTTTTGTGGAATATCATCTACTTCAAGTTTTTTATATTTACGAAAGTTCTCAGCGTGCAGTGCTCTAATCAGCATTGAATATCTCCTGTACTGATTCTGTTTTATCCAGTTTTTGAAGCACTAACTTGACCGCTTCTTGGTATTTATCCAAATCAAAATCATCTTGTTGCGATTGCTCACGAATATCCTCTTTGCAAAATTCAGCAAAGCGCTTTACTGCACCTTCAACGCTCTCTGTCTTTAACCAACGTAATTCTAACTCTGCCGCCATTTTGATTCTCCAAGGTTTATCCGTAAGATTTTAGCATGAGGGATTTTGTTTGGCATAAAAAAAGCCCCGTATTAAACGATTAAATCAATACGAGGCTTTTAGTCGAACAACTGTTTTTAAAGAGGTTTAGCTCTTCATTGAATTGAAAAACTCTTCATTCGTTTTAGTCTTCTGCAATTTATCGAACAAGAACTCCATTGCGCCCACTTCATCCATTGGGTGTAGGAATTTACGCAATATCCACAAACTTTGTAATTCATCTTCACCCACCAATAACTCTTCGCGACGTGTGCCAGAACGATTAACGTTGATCGCAGGATAAACACGCTTTTCAGATATTTTACGATCAAGGTGTACTTCTGAGTTACCCGTACCTTTAAATTCTTCGTAGATAACCTCGTCCATTTTAGAACCAGTATCTACCAAAGCCGTCGCTAAAATCGTTAAACTTCCGCCTTCTTCAAGGTTACGCGCAGCACCAAAGAAACGCTTTGGACGATGCAATGCATTAGCATCCACACCACCCGTTAAAACCTTACCTGATGATGGAACAACCGTATTGTAAGCACGTGCTAAACGTGTAATTGAGTCTAATAAAATAATGACGTCTTTTTTATGCTCAACTAAACGCTTGGCTTTTTCTATAACCATTTCTGCAATTTGTACGTGTCGCGATGCTGGCTCATCAAAGGTTGATGAAACCACTTCGCCACGCACCATGCGTGACATTTCTGTTACTTCTTCCGGGCGCTCATCAATCAATAGAACAATCAAATGTGCATCTGGCTGATTAGTTGCGATACTTTGTGCGATGTTTTGTAGCATCATCGTTTTACCCGCTTTTGGCGGTGCGATAATCAAACCACGTTGACCTTTACCAATTGGCGCAACAATATCAATAACGCGCGCCGTAATATCTTCGGTACTGCCGTTACCACGCTCCATGCGCATACGCTCATCAGGGTGTAGCGGTGTTAGGTTTTCGAATAATATTTTGTTACGGGCATTTTCAGGTGGCTCAAAGTTAATCGTATCTACTTTTAATAATGCGAAATAACGCTCGTTATCTTTTGGTGTACGAATCTTACCCGCGACCGTGTCGCCTGTGCGTAAACCGAATCGGCGAATCTGACTGGGTGAAACATAAATATCATCAGCCCCTGCAACGTAGTTACTGTCGCTAGAACGTAAGAAGCCGAAACCATCTTGTAAGATTTCTAGCACGCCGTCGCCGTGAATATCTTCTTTAGCTTTTGCAGCTGCTTTCAAGATGGCGAAAATAACATCTTGCTTACGTGCGCGTGACATACCGTCAA
>CAZSXI010000298.1:0-2687 GCA_964611045.1 uncultured Cocleimonas sp.
ATTGCAGCCATTAACTCCATACGGTTATTGGTGGTTTCTTCCTCATAACCATAGATTTCTTTTTCATGATCACCAAAGCGCAACAGCGCGCCCCACCCGCCTGGACCTGGATTACCCCGACAGCCACCATCGGTAAATACGATTACTTTATTATCACTCATGCTTTTTGAAGATCACACTTTCTATAGATTAGAAAAATTCTGGCGACGAATCTTCTGCGCCGTATTGTTTAAAACGACTTTACCACCGCTTAAAACAGCGGGCGCACGCCATACTTTTTTATCCGGGCGCATTGCAACCACTTGCTTTTTCGCATGAATCACATACATATTACCCAATACAGGACCTGCGTAACCCCCCAAGCCCTCCATCCAGCTTAAGGCATCAAAAAGCCTCTTATTTTTTACGGCTGGTCGCACTCCCATATAGTGCACATTAACAACCTCGAAGCCCAATAATGAAAACCAATCACGAACTCGCGCCACGCTACGTGTTTTATAAATACTGTTATCACGATTAAAACGAGATCGAACTGACTGCCCTAGTTGAGATATGAGTTGTGACATGGAAAAAGGATTGAAACCAATCAAAATACAATGCCCTTCTGGCACAAGCACCCGATCAATTTCACGCAAGACTTGATGCGGGTCTTGAGACGATTCAAGCGTATGACTGGCAATCACTAAATCTACATTATCCGTAGCGATGGGTAGTTGCTCGGTCGTCGCAATAACAGTTGAAGGGGAATCTGTCTTCTCATCAAAAGGAGTCGAAGATTTCAATCTGTTAGCTTTATCAAGTAATGTAAAACTGGCCGTAATTCTCGAGTGTTGTAGCAAGCTATGCTGCTCACTAATGACTCCCATTTCGATAGCGTAATAACCAAATATCTCAGAAAGTGTTTCTGCGCACAAACTATCTAGCTTATCAAGGCTCGATTGACCCGATAATGTTTGATACCAATTTGCTTGGCTTTTTGCATGGCTTGCTGATTTTTCAGTCATAATATGGTATGGTTTTTCGTTATAGGCTTTATCGTACTATATTTTCATTAGATTAACGCTAAGATAGTAATAATTAATTAGCACGCTTACTAAATAATTTACTAAAAAACAGATAATCGTTACACTTTTTACACCTTATCTATTAATAGAAATACAGGGTTTTGGGGTTCATGGCTACTAAAAAACAAATTAACGCAACAGCGTCGCTGCTTGCTTCTCTTTTCTTATGGGCAGGGGTTAGCACTCCAGCTCTTGCAAATTCACACGATCAAGAACTGCAAAATGCAGCCAAAGAACTTGGTCTGCTGCGCTATGTTGAACAGCCTGCGGTACCACGACAAACGCAACCAGCTAGACAAGCTGCTAAATACGATCCGTATGCAGCAAAGCGTCAGCAAATTCTCCAGCAGAATATTGCAAGAAAGAAAGCTTATCAAGCAAGACTTGCGCAACAACAGCGTGCAAAATCTCAAAGAGCCCACAACCTACAACAGCAAAAGCAAAATAACCATGGGAATGTTTGGAATCGTTTATACCAAGGCTTTCAAATACGAGATTACAACCACCAGCCATTGGTAAGGAAATTCACAAAGCAATTTTCTAGAGACCCACGCAGAATCCAACGTCTTGCAGATCGCTCCTCTCAATACCTTTACATGGTGGTCAACGAACTAAATCGTCGTAAAATGCCGACTGAGCTAGCACTTTTACCCTTTGTAGAAAGCGCTTACCGTAACAAAGCATACTCTCATGCAGGTGCGGCAGGCATGTGGCAGTTCATCCCTGCGACTGGTCGCCGATTTGGGCTACAACAAACACGTAGCTACGATGCACGTCTTGACCCTTACAAATCTACTAAAGCTGCACTTGACTACCTACAAAAACTTAACCAACAATTTCGAGGGGATTGGCTACTTTCTTTAGCTGCATACAATGCAGGCGAATATAGAGTACACCGTGAGATTGCTAAAAACAGAGCACGCGGTAAACGTACGGATTTTTGGAGTCTGGACTTACCCAAAGAAACCAAACAATACGTACCTCGCTTGTTGGCATTTAAAGAGATTTTTCGTAACCCGCGACAGTTTCGTGTTCAATTAAAAGGCATTCCAAATACGCACGCTTTAACTCAAATTCAGGTTAATAAGCCAGTTGATTTAAAAAGAGCGGCATTGGTAGCAGGGCTTCCTTCTGATACGCTGTCGTCGTTAAATTCTGGATTCTTACACGGTATTACGACACCGCGCCACTCCAATCTCATTATCTTACCTCGACAACACGCAGGACGCTTAAACCGTGTTATCCAGAAATTACCCCCTGCGGCTGATGAACATAACAAATCCGCAAGAAAAGGCTATAAGAAACGACGTGCTCGTGGACGCTATGTTATCCATAAGGTTAGACGCGGAGACAACCTATATCGGATTGCAAGAAAGCACGGTATCTCTGTTAAACGTCTTAAACGCTTGAACAACCTTCGCAGCAATAAAATTAAGCCTGGCAAGCGCCTGAAGATAGCATCTAAATCTCGCGCCAGAAAAAGTTATTCATAAGCACCTAAAGCTGACATAAAAAAACCGCCGCAACAGGTGGTTTTTTTATGTCATAATTTTATCTATGCCCAACCCAACTAAAGATAAAATCAGAAAAACATTATTAAGCAAACGCGGTCAACTGACAAAA
>CAZSXI010000299.1:0-2663 GCA_964611045.1 uncultured Cocleimonas sp.
TTGGTTAATGCGCTCAGAAAGGAGCTTTGAGCGTATAAAAGTACGTTGCAGACGGGCCTATGCTTAGATGTTTCAATTACTTAGGGCTTATTTCAATGACATTGGGGGGATAATTAAAAACCCTAAGAAAGGGTTCTTTTGAATCTACTTTAAGATAGAACTCAGTGCTTGCGTGTGTTCTGCTGCTTTTCTACCTAAATCCGTTAGGTATCCACCGTCTTTTTGGGTGATTAAACCTTTGCCATGTAACTTTTCTGCTGCTGATTTTAGTTCTGATGCGGCATCATGATGAATTTTTATACCATCTTGCTCGTTGGCTAGGTTAAATTGTGAAAGTAGGTTTAATTCGTCGGTTAGGTTTGTATTAAAACTCATAGTTTCCTCTTGTTTTTTGTATTTAATAATCGGGGGGGATTAATTCCTAAACTAACTTCATTCTAGCCCTAAGCTTAGTACAAATAAAGCACCTTTCTCGACACTAATATTCTTTATTGTTCCATTTGAGGCTTTTAATATGGATTCTATAATACCTAAACCTAGACCTGTTCCACCTGTTTCTCTTCTGGTGGTAAAAAAGGGGGTGAATATTTTACCTTGATTTGCTTTTGAAATTCCTGTGCCATTATCATGCACACTAACCTCTAGTGTACCCTCTTTTTGCTGGGTATTAATTGATACATTGGTTGCTCCATGTTGCAGGCTATTATCAAACATATTTGATAAAATACTTTCTAAGGCACTGTTTGAAATATTGATATCGACCGCTGTTTCTGTGTCTTTATAATCCAGGTTTAGTTTTAAGTCTGCATAACGAGACTTTAGAATATCTAATATTTTCAATAAGTTAGTTGACTCTATTGATGTAGGTAATGAATCTGCCCTAGCCTGCTCTAACAATCTGTTTACTAAGTTTTTTAGCCGCTCGGTATCATCTTGTAAGTTTTCTATAAAGCGTTGTCTTTGCTCATCTGGCATATCATCAATATGTTCCTCTAATAGCTCTAAACTGCCTTGCATCGAGGTTAATGGCGTTTTAAATTCATGTGAAACGTGTGCAGCAAACTGCTGAATGTATTGTGATCGCTCGTGCAAGGTTTTCGACATTTCAGAAAAGCTATTCGATAGCATTGATATTTCACGTGTACCGGGGTGCTTTAAGACTTCGACCGTTTCTGTTTCTCCACGCGTAACTTTTTGAGTTTGATCGATTAATTCACGAATTGGACGCGATAAGCGTGATGAGATAAACATCACAATCAAGCTGGTCAAACCGAGTAAAACCAAACCTAAAAGAATAACTTTTTCTTTGATACTATAAAGATGTTTTAGGATATTTTGTGGTGTTCGCGAAAGATAGACCACACCATAAACGGTGCCTTGATCAATAATAGGAAACGCCGTAAAAACACGAATACCCGTTCCACGACTTAGCGATGCTATCGATGGTGGTGGTTCATCTGAGATACGTTGACGAATCACAGACGAGAACCGTCCTTTTAAAGCTTCTTTAACTTCTTTCACGTGTGCCAGTGATTTATTTAATTCACCTCTGCCTGCCACCACAACGCCATTGGCATCTAAAATTCGAATACCCGAAAGTGTCACTCGCTGTGTGTTTTTAAGGATGCGCTGCATACTTTTGCCCGCCTGTTGCGCAACGGGATAGCCCTCGGTTTGGTTGTAATATAGCGCTACTCTCGAATGTGGTCGGCGTGGCAATACCGCATTGGGCTTTGATAAGTCAAGACTTGGGAATACGGGTGCATAGAGCGGCTCTTTTTCAATCGAATTTTTACCAATCAACTCGCGGTAGACGGTTGATAAAACAGCTGATTGTGAGATCAGTTCTATTTCTGTTTTTCTTACCAACTCATTTTCATAAAAGCGAAAGAAATAAAGACTACCGAGGGGCAATAACAAAACGGATAGCATCACCATCCAAAGAATCGTGCGTAAGCGAAGTAATCGTCGCTTCTTAATGGATACTGGTTGCTCGTTTACTCGCATGAAGCTAGTTTATATCCCACGCCGTGTTGGGTCTCGATAATTAATTCACACCCTACTTTGGTAAATTTTTGACGAATATGGCGGATATGGCTGTCGATGGTGCGGTCACTCACATGGATATTGTATTGATATGCACCCTCCATAATCACATCACGGCTGAACACGCGTTTAGGTTGTTTTAATAGCTGTACCAACATCGCAAACTCTGTTGCTGTCAGAGGGACTTCTTTCTCATCCCACCAGATGGCGTGTTGCTCTGTATCTAATTGCAAACGTCCATGAGTAATTTTAATTTCACCATCATTGATTTGGCTATTACCATTTGAAAGTGTGCGCTTTAAGATCACGTTTATCCGTGCTACCAGCTCTCGCGGGCTAAATGGTTTGGTTACATAATCATCCCCACCAATTTCTAAGCCCAGAATACGATCAATTTCATCATCGCGTGATGATAAAAATAAGATGGGTACTTCGGATGTTTTACGTATCTCTCGGCAACATTCCAACCCATCCATCTCAGGCATATTTATATCTAACACAATGAGATCAACCGCTGATTTGGTAAAGCTTTCTAATGCCTGTTTGCCATCATTGGCGAGTGTGACTGCCATATTGGCTTTTTCGAGCGCAAAGCTGATAACTTCACGGATGTGTGG
>CAZSXI010000300.1:0-2655 GCA_964611045.1 uncultured Cocleimonas sp.
CTTTTTATAGATGATAATTTAGATGTGCTCAACACCGCGAATGACTACGGCGTAAAACATCTGCTGGCAATCCATCAACCCGATTCACAACAAGCCATAAAAGACACGGGTAAATTTATTGCAATCGAATGCTACACGCAGTTAATGACAAATTAAACCTGTGTGAAACACCTGCTAAAAAGTCCCCTCCACCTAGCAGGGGGAGGGTTAGGCTTCGTGCCTCAGCGCCAACCTACACGCAATTAATAACTATCGCCTGACATAAACTGTGGCTTTCTCAGCTTCATACCGGTCAGCCATAGCCGTTTTTTTAGCGCTCTGACTGTAGGGGTCATCACGCAACCATCCTAATATTGAATATGATAATCAATCACTAAACCACGCTTGTCGGCATAAATCTCTTGTCGAATTTTACCCATCATGCCACCCATGTTTTTCATCATATCAATAGCCGCTTCGTCTTTAGCGTCTTTTGGTTTTGGCAGTGTCTTCATCACTTTTGTGATGATTTCGTAGTAACGCCTGCCGTCCACTGCAATTGACATAATCTCTGGTTTTTCACTTTTGTATTCTTTCATTTCTGGTTTGTCATTACCAATCATAATATTAATGGCAGTGTCACTACGGCTGATTGAAAGTGGAGGAACTGGTATACCTTTACTGGGGATAGCGCCTGCGGGTAACGCTACCGGCGAACCATCTTTAGGGATCTTTAAACCTGCCAATACTGGGCTCATCATGCCAACCATACTTAGCAATGCGTCTGGTGAATCACTACCGATAGAGAAAATCGCATCTATTTTTTCAGGTTGCATTTTATCGTTCATTTCAAGGTTATCTAAAGAGAAGTAAAGCGACTTAAACTGCGACAAGCCCATATTCATCACCATCATCATGCCACCCATGCTCTTACGAATGTCTTTAGGGTTGATGAGCGTACATTTATGTGTTTCAGCAGAATCAATCAAGAAACTTGAATAGGTTGTGAGTGCCGTACCAAGCTTTGCAAAATTAATATTCAAACCTATGTCGAAGATAGGGTCAGCCGAGCGCTTTGCTATATTGCTTGTATTTGCGATACCTTGAAGTACCTCGCTTACGCCTGTTGATATTTTAAAGACTAGCTCATAGTCCATATTTTTAACTGCTAAACCTTTTGTGCCAAAAATAATCTCAGGCATATTATTGATATGATCATCAATCACGCCTGTACAAGCTTTCATTTCTTCTTCAGTCACTTTAGGTTTTGAGTTCTTGTTTACCGCAAAAAAACCTTCAGAAATTGATTCCTTATTATCATCATATAACTGCTTCAAGTTTATATAACCATCACCATAGCCCTTGTAGTTATTGGCTTTTAAGAATTCATCCCACTTCTTTTCGCTGTATGATTCTTTCGGGTCACTTTTTCCAATCAAATGATCCATGAGTTCTGCACTTTTCTCTTTAGAGAAAAGTGACATCACTAATTGGTTTTTAAGAAGTACAACTACCAGCTCTGGCGCATCTTTTTTACTCGATGCTTTAAAACAATCAAACTCACCACATTTAGCTAAATCCATTTTGTATCCAGAATCTTCCTCTGCGCGTTTTAGCATTTCCATGATCTTTTCTTTATCAGAGATGCTAATTCGCATAACAGGCATATTCTTGTAGCCATAAATCAATGAGGTTGCTGTTGGTGAAAAGCCTGTTTCTTCATACTTTCCATCTGCAATTTTATTGCCTAATTCTTCAGTAAGAGCTTTAAAGAAAGCCTGACCTTTGCTCTCCTCATCACCTGATTTTTTTGCTTGGTATTGCAACTTAGAAATCATCGCAAAGGTATCTTTTGCGCGCTTCATGTGAAAATCCATCACCTCTTCAGGTATTGGCTTTTTATTCGCCATCATATAAGCCGTATCTGCTGGCACGTGTGAAAGCATAGTTTCAAAACTTGCGCTATCACTATCAGAACCAAATAACTTGCTAAAAAAACCTTCAGCCTGAACCGTTGCAGTAAGTGATGTTGATGCGATAAGTAGTCCGCTGATTAAGACTTTTTTAATTTTCATTGAATCTCTCATTAAAGTTCTCATTTTGATTGTTAGAAACAGAGTGTAGCAAAGATTTTTACATAGTTTTATGCAAAACTGTGCAGATGATCAGTAATTTTAATGTATCAGGTTTTTTACTAACGCGCAGTTGGAGAGATACACCGACAGGAAGTTCCTTAGTATTTTGGGTAAGTACCGATAATGGCCCTGCTCAAGTCATTATTGAGAATCAGAAACCTGTTTGCTTTATCCGCCGTGATAATAAGATAAACCTGCCTAGAGGTACAACAAGAAAACCCGTAAAGCTCAAAACCCTGCAACACGATGATGTTGATGCACTCTATTTTAACCAACAACGTGACCTCAACCAGTTTCGCGAGCATTTAAGTTACGATAAAACGCTATTATTTGAATCAGAAATTAAACCCAACGAGCGTTACTTGATGGAACGCTTTATTACTGCCTCCTTAGAGATCACAGGCGATGCGATTCAGCGTAATGGCTATTTAGAATTCAAAAATCCCATCCTAAAACCCGCCGAATACTCACCAACTCTACGCTGGGCATCGTTAGATATTGAAACAGAAGATTTACGCGGTAGATTGTATTCAATTGCGGT
>CAZSXI010000301.1:0-2635 GCA_964611045.1 uncultured Cocleimonas sp.
CTACCGGCGCTCTAAAGGTTCCAGCCAAAATAGCCAAAGCCTGATCACGAGTAGGCAACTTAGCCAAACGATCAATCTCAGAAGCTTCAAGCAACTCTCCACCAACGGAAAGCATCTTAACAACTAACTTATCATGCTCTTTAGTAAAATCATTTATGACACGAGCTGCAGCACCAGGATCTTCTTGAGAAAACGCCAACACTAACGGCCCAACAAAACCATCACTCATACAGGAAAAATCCGTATCAGCTAAAGCCAGTTTCGCCAAATTATTTTTTACCACACGTAAGTAAACACCACCTTCACGCGCTTTAACACGCAATTCAGTCATCTCTACTACGCTTAATCCGTGGTACTCTGCAGCAACCGCGGAATGAGCATCTGAAGCAACTGCAGCGACTTCAGAGACAATCTTCTTCTTGTCTTCAAAAGTTAATGCCACAACATTTACCTCTTTTTAATTCGGCAGCAAAACCACCGTTAATCAAACACCCAACTTAAACAACAAGCCAAGCATCGTACAACGACGTGCCCCAAATCATCTGATTTAGGTTACGCCATCTACGCAGGTAGATTAAGCCCTTACAACAATCAGTTATTACAACCAATCACTCTAAAAACACCTACGGTCTTTGATGACATACAACCAAGTATATCCATCATAACCCCCATAAAAAAACAAGGAGTCTAAGCACATATCAATCAAACCAATACATGCAAATCTTTAAATCCAAGAATAAACTCAGATTAAAACTTATCTACGATTCTACTGTTGCAGTATCAACAGCCAAGCCAACACTCATGGTGCTAGAAATCGAAATTCTTTTAAGGAAAACACCTTTCGCCGAAGCTGGCTTAGCCTTTACAAGAGCAGCAACTAAAACATTGAGGTTTTCTTGAAGCGCAGTCGCCTCAAAATCCACATTACCAATTCCACAGTGAATAATTCCAGCTTTATCCGTACGGTAACGCACCTGACCACCTTTCGCATTTTTTACCGCAGTTGCAACATCCGCTGATACCGTCCCAACTTTAGGGTTAGGCATTAGACCACGAGGACCAAGAACCTGACCAAGCTGACCAACAACACGCATAGCATCTGGACTTGCAATTACCACATCAAAATCCATATTACCTTTTTTAACTTCTGCAGCAAGATCATCCATCCCAACAATATCTGCGCCCGCCGCTTTTGCAGCTTCTACATTATCGCCTTGTGTAAATACTGCAACTCGTACCGTCTTACCTGTTCCGTTTGGCAATACAACCGAACCACGAACAACTTGATCAGATTTACGAGAATCAACACCAAGATTCACACTAACATCTACACTTTCTGTAAAACCTGCTTTCGGCAACTCTTTTAACAACTCAAATGCTTCTAGCGACGAATAAAGATGATCTTGTTTAACCTTTTCTTGAGTCAGCTTTTGACGCTTAGTTAACTTAGTCATTATTTAACACCCTCAACTTCCAAACCCATACTACGAGCACTACCCGCAATCGTACGTACCGCCGCATCCATATCAGAAGCCGTTAAATCCGGCTCTTTTGCAGCAGCGATTTCTTCTAACTGCGCACGCGTAACCGTTCCAACTTTTTGCGTATTCGGAACACCACTACCTTTTTGAATACCCGCTGCTTTCTTCAACAAAACAGAAGCAGGCGGTGTTTTTGTAATATAAGTAAAACTACGGTCATTATAAACCGTAATAACTACTGGAACCGGCATTCCCTGCTCAATACTCTGTGTTTCAGCATTAAACGCCTTACAAAACTCCATAATATTTATACCCGCCTGACCCAATGCAGGACCAACAGGTGGACTTGGATTTGCCTGACCTGCAGGAACCTGCAGCTTCAGATACGTATCTACTTTCTTAGCCATTTCTATTCTCCCGAGTTCAAACGTTTTTAGTAAGCTAACACATCAACAAAGTGCAAACTCCCTCAAACTCCTCGCCATTAATTTAAATAACTCAGGTTTTCTCAACCTGAAAAAACTCTAGCTCAACCGGAGTCGAACGCCCAAAAATCTGCACCGCAACACGCATTGTGCTTTTCTCGTAGTTAACATCTTCAACCACACCACTAAAGTCATTGAACGGCCCATCATTAACACGAACCACTTCACCAACCTCAAACAATACTCTTGGACGAGGCGCGGTAACACCCTCCTCCATACGATTCATTATTGCCGCTACTTCTTTTTCAGTAATTGCCGCAGGCTTATCACTTGTACCGCCAATGAAACCTAGAACACGCGGTGTATTTTTCACCAAATGCCAGCTATCGTCATTTAGCTCCATTTCAACCAGAACATAACCTGGAAAAAACTTTCGTGTACTCTTACGCTTTTGACCTTCACGCATCTCCACAACTTCTTCGGTAGGAATCAATATCTCACCAAAAAACTCTTGTAAATCAAAGCGCTCAATACGCTCCTCAAGTGCCGCCCTTACCTTCATCTCGTAGTTAGAGTAAGCATGAACAACAAACCACTGCTTAGACATAATTAACTACCCACCGACAACAAGGCTTTCACACCAGCACCCAACAACATATCAACAAACCATAAAAATATTGCCAATATAACAACAAGTATAAATACGATCAAAGTGGTTTGTATAGTTTC
>CAZSXI010000302.1:0-2629 GCA_964611045.1 uncultured Cocleimonas sp.
GGTTTTGCAACCGCGCCATTAATCGCAGAAGGTTGTTTGATGATGCGTAAATGTCATCTCAATACCTGTCCGGTCGGCGTTGCAACACAAGACCCAGAATTGCGTAAGAAGTTTACCGGTAAGCCAGAACATATCATTAACTACTTCTTCTTCGTCGCCGAAGAAATGCGTGAGCTAATGGCGAAGCTTGGCTTCCGTACCGTTGCAGATATGGTAGGGCAATCAAACAAG
Source organism: uncultured Cocleimonas sp. (assembly GCA_964611045.1). Classification (GTDB taxonomy): domain Bacteria; phylum Pseudomonadota; class Gammaproteobacteria; order Thiotrichales; family Thiotrichaceae; genus Cocleimonas. The sequence continues at coordinate 232 of CAZSXI010000302.1, forward strand.
CTAAGTATGAAAATGGCGATTGATCACTGGAAGGCTAAAGGTCTTGATTACAGTGCTTTATTAACAAAACCTAAAGCAGAGTCTCATGATGATGAACATCACACCATGGGTCAAGATCACGGTATTGATGCGGCATTGGATAACGAGCTAATCAAACTTGCACAGCCTGCTTTAGATAAAGGTGAAAAGGTTAATATCGATATTGATATTCAAAACCATAACCGTACCTTTGGCACGATGTTGTCAGGTCGAGTGGCAGAGAAATACGGCCATAAAGGTTTGCCAGACGATACGATTAAGATCAATGTATCAGGCACGGCAGGTCAGTCATTTGGTGCTTGGACGGCGGCAGGAGTTACGCTTAAACTTTCAGGCGAAGGCAACGATTACGTTGGTAAAGGTTTGTCTGGAGGTAAGATCATTATTCATCCACCATCAAACTGCAAAATCGAAAATGCCGATGAAAATATCATCGTTGGCAATACGGTGCTTTACGGTGCAATTGCCGGTGAAGCTTACTTTAATGGCGTAGGTGGTGAACGTTTCTGTGTAAGAAACTCTGGCGCAACGGCGGTTGTTGAAGGTTTAGGTGATCATGGTTGTGAATACATGACGGGCGGCATTGTAGTGTGTTTAGGTGAGACAGGGCGTAACTTTGCGGCAGGTATGTCGGGTGGTTTTGCTTATGTGCTGGATGAAAAATCTAACTTTGCTAATTTGTGTAATACAGAAATGGTTGAGTTGAATAATTTGAAAGCAGATATTGGTTCTGAGCAAGGAATGGTAGATGTTAGCGACTTTTTGCAAGCAGATGAAACACGTCTAAAGCAGATAATCGAAAAGCACGTAGCAAATACAGGCTCAAAACGCGGGCAGATGATTTTGGATGACTGGGCAACATACCTGCCTCAATTTATAAAAGTCATGCCAGTGGATTATCGCAATGCACTTGAAAAGCAATCTGCCAAAAATAAGAAAGCTGCGGCGTAAGGGAGGATACAAAAGATGGGTAAAGCAACAGGGTTTAAAGAGTTTCCTCGCCAAGACAGAGTTTATGGTGGTGTAGAAGAGCGCATCATTCATTTTAAAGAGTTTGTGATTCCGCTGGACGAGCAAGAACTTAGCACGCAAGGTGCGCGCTGTATGGATTGTGGTATTCCATTTTGTCACGATGGCACAAACGGCGGTGGTTGCCCCGTGAATAATATGATCCCCGATTGGAATGATCAGGTCTATCATGGTGAGTGGCAAGATGCATTGGATACGCTTCACTCAACCAATAACTTGCCTGAAATCACTGGGCGTATTTGTCCTGCGCCGTGTCAGGAATCTTGTACCTTAAACATTAATGATGATTCGGTGACGATTAAAACCATCGAATGCGCAATTGTTGATAAGGGCTTTGAGAATGGCTGGATAGAGCCAGAAATAGCGACTCATAAAACAGGTAAAAAAGTAGCGGTTGTAGGTTCAGGCCCCGCAGGTATGTCAGCAGCGCAACAGCTTGCTCGCGCAGGTCACGAGGTTGTGTTGTTTGAAAAAGAGTCAAAAATTGGCGGGCTGATGCGTTTTGGCATCCCTGATTTTAAGCTGGATAAAAAATTGCTAGATCGCCGTATGGAACAAATGAGCGCAGAAGGCGTTGAATTTCGCACCAGTACCCATATTGGCGTTGATATTCCTGCTAAACAGTTACTTGAAGATTTTGATGCGGTTGCGCTTACTGGTGGTGCTGAAAAGCCACGAGATTTACCCATTGAAGGTCGTGATTTAAACGGCGTTTACTACGCAATGGATTTTTTAAAAGCCAATACTAAATGGGTGCAAGGCATTCATGGTGAAGATCAAGTTATCTCGGCTAAAGGCAAGCACGTTGTAGTGATTGGTGGTGGTGATACAGGTTCGGATTGTATTGGTACATCAACGCGTCATGGCGCAGCAAGCATCACGCAGTTAGAGATTTTGCCAGAACCACCCGAGAAAGAAGATAAAAGCATGGTATGGCCATACTGGCCGAATAAAATGCGTACTTCGACCTCGCAAGAAGAAGGCTGTGAGCGCATGTTCTCCGTCGCTTCAAAAGAATTTGTAACCGATGGAGAAGGTAATCTTAAAGCCGTAAAATGCATTAAAGTTGAATGGGTGCAAGACGTTGATGCTAAGGGCAATGGCAACTGGCAGATGAGCGAAGTTGAAGGCTCTGAGTTTGAATTAAAAGCGGATATTGCAACCTTAGCAATGGGCTTTGTTCACCCTGTGCACGAAGGCATGGTTGAAGAGCTAGGTGTAGAGCTTGATGGTCGCGGGAATGTAAAAGGCGATACCGAAGGGAAAGAAGCGTATACAACATCAATGGATAAGGTTTTTGCCGCAGGTGATATGCGCCGTGGACAATCGT
>CAZSXI010000303.1:0-2606 GCA_964611045.1 uncultured Cocleimonas sp.
CTTCAAAACCAATAAAGGAGAGCTTTCGGTTAAGGCGGATAAGCTTCAGCTACTGACTAAATCTCTGCGTCCGTTGCCTGAAAAATTCCATGGTTTAAGCGATCAAGAACAACGCTATCGCCAGCGCTATCTTGATTTGATTATGAGTGAAGACACGCGCAAGACATTTAAAATGCGCTCAAAAGTCATTAGCTACATTCGTCATTATTTTGAATCACGAGATTTTATGGAAGTGGAAACGCCCATGCTTCAGGTGATTCCAGGTGGTGCAACGGCGCGTCCATTTGAAACGCATCACAACGCGTTAGATATTGATATGTATATGCGAATCGCACCAGAGCTTTATCTCAAGCGTTTGGTTGTCGGTGGTTTTGAACGTGTGTTTGAGATTAACCGTAACTTTCGTAACGAAGGTTTATCGACACGTCATAACCCAGAATTCACCATGATTGAGTTCTACCAAGCTTACGCAACCTTCCATGATTTGATGGATATTACAGAAGAACTTCTTCGAGGTTTAGCCGTTGAAGTGGTTGGTACAACTGAGATTACTTACCAAGGTGAAACGTTTGATTTTGGTAAAGATTTTGACCGTATCTCGGTTACGGATTCAATCCTTAAATATAATGAAAACCTAAGCATTGGTGATATTGATAATTTGGACAGTGCCAAAAAAGTCGCAAACGATTTAGATATTCATGTCGAAGAATACTGGGGATTAGGCAAAATCCAGATGGAAATCTTCGACGAGACGGTTGAGCAGAAATTGCTGAATCCTACGTTTATAACGGAATATCCAGCAGAAGTTTCACCGCTTGCACGTCGTAATGATGATGATGACTTTATCACTGATCGTTTTGAGTTGTTCATTGGTGGTCGTGAAATTGGCAATGGTTTCTCCGAGCTTAATGATGCAGAAGATCAAGCCGAGCGATTTAAAAAGCAAGTAGCAGAAAAAGATGCAGGTGATGATGAAGCCATGCACTACGATGCAGATTATATTCGTGCGCTAGAATACGGAATGCCACCCACAGCAGGCGAGGGCATTGGTATTGACCGTTTAGTGATGTTGTTGACGGATGCGCCGTCGATAAGAGATGTGATCTTGTTTCCCCACATGAGACCAGAATAAAAATAATGGGTTCAGAGTATTCATCTTTGACCCCATTACTGCGTTGCATTCGTACTCGAATGGTCACGTATTATTATACGCTCACATTCTCCGTGCGACTGCGCCTTGTTCTGAAATCAAATATAAACGCTCTGAACCCATTATTGATATACGGATAGACAGTCTGGAAGCTCCCAGAGTTGAGTTGATTCATTCTGATAGGTATCGGGAAGGGAAGGGGCGAGGCTCTATTCACAAATATCCATTTATCTGAAAAATTTCTAAAACATCATGATATTGCATACAATGGTTGCACAACCCTACCCAAAATTATAAAAATTACAGGTGCAAGCATGCTAAAGACATTTACACTAAATAAAATTGAAGAAGAAGTAATCTCTTCCACAGAAGGAAAAACAACTTTTCATATAACCGATGAGAGCGGAATAACACGGTCAGTCTGGGGTAAAACTACGCTAGATGAGAATAATCAACCTACTAGTATTTTTGCAATCAAAACACGCGAGCATCCATTAATTCAGTGTCTATTCAAATCGCAGCTAAATGAAACCATTAAAATTGAATTTACTCAATACAACGATATTTTTGAGCGCAAAGATGAAGACGAAAAAACGCCAACCGTTGAAGAGTTAATGAAAGAAATGCAAAGCAAGCCTTTACGTGTGGGTGAAATGCTCGAATTTACTGAATGAGTATTAATAGTCCACCCCCTTGTTTTTAGTAAGCTTGCCGTTTGTTTTTTTAAACGGATAACTTGATTATTAGAGTGAAACCGTCGCTACTTTTATATTACAAAACGAGAAAAAACAGGGGGGTGGACTCAGGGCAAACGCATTAAAACAATGTCATTCAGACTCTTTTTATCTGGAATATCGATAATATTCTCAAAAATCCACACATATTCCGATAAAAAGCACTCGGAGAATGACTCTGTTGTTAAAAGCCCTCTCTCCCCAGCATCATTAAAATAAACCCTAAGCCATTGATTATTATTATATAATTACCATCACGAGGCAACCTAAAAGCAAGGGCATCCAAGGGAAATTTAACAATGCCTATGCATCAATAAAAATTAATGATAATAACAGTGACTTTAAAGCATAACATCCAAAGATTTCACGCGCGAGTGCAAATATACACTACCCAGCCTCATCGAGCTTATTCTCAGCTTTTCTAACCGCTCTCTTCAAACCGAACTAAACCACTATTTCAAAATAAAACAACAACGCAAGATTGCTCGGCAGTACGCTACAGATAGTGGCTTTGTTAAAGCTCGCAAAAAGTTTTCTGCATCGGCATTCGTAGAGTTATTACAAGTGGCGACACAAGCTTTCGATGAAAAAGCAAAGATACAAACATGGTATGGACTTAGAATACTTGCGGTGGATGGAAGCAAGTATGCCTTACCTATTAATAATGCTCATATTTGTGGCAACTTTGAATGAAAAGAACCCTACGTAACATCTACGTAATA
>CAZSXI010000304.1:0-2587 GCA_964611045.1 uncultured Cocleimonas sp.
GCAAGCGCTGTTTCAGCACCACTTTCCAATCCATCGTCAATGGCATCATCAGATAATAGTTCATCTAAGTTAAAGTCTTCTAGACTATCATCAATATCTAAGCCATCCATATCAATATCAACAATATCAGAAGTCATATCAGCAAGATTTTCGCCAGCATCATCAGTAAGTGCTGTACCTGCTACCATCGCTACGCCTGCTATCCCTGCAGTAGCACCGCTAAACAGCTTGCTTGCTGGGTTTAGTGAATTACTCCACTCTGAAATTTCTTCTAAGAATTTTTCTTTATCCGCAGACTCATGATTAATAAAGGCTTTTGCTTCTTCTTCAAATGATTCAACATCACCCGCTGCTTTATAATTTTCAAGTAACTTAGCGCGGTAAGCCATATTATTTGGATTTTTCTCTATCGCTTGTTTAAGCTCAGATTCCGCCTGATCATGTAGACCATAAACAATATAGACATCTGCTTCTTGAAGGATGTCTTCTTCGCCGTTATCAACCGTTAAATCCTTTTCGCTGTCGGCAGATTCTTGAATCACTTCGTCATGAGCAACAAACTCTGATTCATCAATCATTGAGTCATCAAAGTCATATTCTTCATCAGTCATTTCGTTATCAATTTCGATAGAACCAAATTCTTCATAGCTGTTTTCTTTACGACGACGCATGTACCACATGCTGCCTAAACCAAGAAGACCGAGTAAAGCACCTGAACCTAAGACCACAGGTGACTGTAGCATTGATAAAATGCCAGCTTCTGGCTCTACAACTTCATCAGCGAATGCTGAATTTGGCTCAACCACTGCTGGTTCTGGCTCTATTTGTGCTATCGACTCAACTACTGACTCTGGTGTAGTTTCAATTTCTGGTGTTGCCGCTGGATCTTCTCCACGAACAATTACACCATTCTCTTGAGCAAGCTCATTAGCAATTTGTGCTTGTAAATCTACTCCTTCTGCAACTGCTGCTGTTATAGGCGCTGCTGGATTCATTATGGTTTCAATGACTGGAGCTTCCGTTGTAGCTTCCGTTGCTGCTTCTGGCGTAGCTTCACTTGTAGCTGCTTGGAGTTTTGCTAATTGATCACTTTTCAGTGTAATTAAACGGTTTTTCTTGCGTAATAATGATTGAAGCTCTGTTACACGAGACTTTAACTCTTCGTTTTCTTTTTGTTTAGAGGTTAATGACTCATTGGTAAGCGTTAATTTCTGGTTTAAAGCAGCAATATCTGCTTTACCCGCTTTACCTACGTTTGCAGTGCTATCGTTAGTAGTACCTGCAACCGTCATACGAGCTTGTTGATTATTAGTAGCTGGTGTTGCACCTTTGGCATTAGTGCCTTTACTAGCAACGGCTGTACCACGTGCTTTTTTCCACTCACGTGCTTGAGCAATCATTTGTGATTTTGCTTTTCTTGAGCTTAATACTCTTGCTTCTTGAAGTGAAGGACGTTTAAGTAACACGCCTGCCTTCAAGTTATTCATATTATCACTAGTAAACGCTCTACGGTTCTTTTCAAACAATGCCACCATCATTTGTTCGCTACGAACACCACGATAACCTAGGCGCTTAGCCACTTTAGATAGCGTATCACCGCGTCTTACACGGTAAGTTCTGCCAGCGCTTGTCGTTGCGCTAACACGCTGTTGTGTCTGTTGTGCCAATAGACGGCGCGCATCAGCTGCAAATTTTTGTTGTGCTGTTTGTGGCGCTCGTCTAGCTTGCTGAGTTTGACGCTGAGCCTGCGCTTGACGACGTTGCTGTGCAACTCTTTGCTGTTGAGCTTGTTGCTGAAGTTGTTGGGGCGTTCTTGCAATAGGGCGAGTAATACGACCCTGTGCTTTAGGCTCTGCACGAACACCTGCATTATTACTTGCGATAGCTGTATCTGCACGTAGCAATACAGGTGGGTCAAGTAATACGGTATATTCTTTAAGGAGTTGCCCGTCTGGCCAGCTCACTTCTAATAAGAAGTTAAGGAAAGGCTCGTTAATGGGCTGGTTTGAACTTACCAAAATAACAGGACGTCCATTTTGAACCGTTGTTCTAAAGCGAATGCTGTTTAAAAAAGCAGGTCTATCAATGCCTACTCGGTTAAATACTTCTGCTGAAGCAACGCGTACACGTAGGTTCTTCGCTTCTGCTGCACTCGTTGAAAGTAAATTGATCTTACCTCTAAACGGTTGATTCAAACTTGAATTAGATTCAATGTCGCCTAAACTCAATGCATTCGACACTGTTGTTGGTAGCGCCATTGCTAATGTTATGGCTAGGCTCAAGGCTTTCTTATTCACTATTATTCCCCTTATTATTATTGTGTACTTTATTATTCGTACAATGTGAATCCATTCACTGTTTCTACAAAATCAGAAACGTTCCTGTGACTCATTTTATTGCGACTTATTTTTAATTTTATAAAATCGCACTAAATGGTTAAAAATCAAAATACCAGCTTAAAAAATCTGTCTTTATTCTCATTACATTTCTAAGAGAAATTTAACAAGAGTGCCCCGCAGGTTTTTCTATTACTGATCTATGGGTGTATTTATATCAAAGGTGTGATGAATCAAAACTGAACAATTCA
>CAZSXI010000305.1:0-2513 GCA_964611045.1 uncultured Cocleimonas sp.
CGCACCACAAGGATGGCTCAAACTGTGCATTGCACCCAAGCCTTTTTGGAAGGCGGTTGCACCCATGGTAGAGGCAACCATCATTTGTGAGCGAGCCACTAAATCGGTGCCATCACTGACAGCATCTGCTAAAAAGTCTTTTACCAACTGCATACCTTTTAGTGCAATACCTTCGCCCATTGGGTGATAAAAAGGCGAAAAGTAGGCTTCCATATTATGTGAGAGCGCATCCATGCCTACCCAAGCAGTTATATTGGGGGGTAGACCTACAGTAAGTTCGGGATCACAAATGACTTTTGCGGGGAGCATATTAGCGTGGAAGATAATCTTTTTTGTGTGATTACTTTCATCGGTGATGACAGAGGCTCGCCCTACTTCTGAACCCGTGCCTGATGTGGTTGGTACTGCGACAACAGGCGCCATACCGTCAACATTCACGCGAGTACACCAATCATCCACATCTTCAAAATCCCATAATGGTCGATCTTGTCCAACCATCAGTGCAACAGCTTTTGCGACATCTAAAGCACTACCACCGCCAAAAGCGATTACGCCATCATGTGCGCCTTGTTTATAAACGGCAACACCATCATCAACATTTTTGCCTACGGGGTTGGCTTGAATATGGCTAAATACCTCACAAGCCATACCTGCATTTTTACAAATATCTACAGCTTGTGTAACAATAGGTAGCGATGCAATTCCCTGATCTGTTATTAAAAGGGGTTTGCTTATTCCTAACTCATGGCAAGCATCAGCCAGCTCGCTGATTCTTCCACAGCCAAAGCGGATGGCGGTTGGGTAGTTCCAGTTGACTACTAGATTTTCTATGCTCATATTTATTCTCGTTCGCTAATTAGTAGGTTGGAGCAGAGCTTCGCGAAGCCCAACCTACAAAAAGGTTTATAACTTAGTGCGTAAATGAAATGATTTTGGTCGAGTGAGTGACTCATATCCCATGCTCGATAAGGTGCAACCGCGCCCAGAGTTTTTAACACCCACCCAAGCCAGCTCTGGATCAAGATAATCACAGCGATTCATAAAACAAGTGCCCGTTTCCAAGTCATCAGCAAGCTCTAGTGCTTTGTCTTTATCTTTTGTCCAGACGGAGGCAGTTAAACCGTATTCACTGTCATTCATTAATTGCAGTGCCTCTTCATCACTCTCTACTGCTTGGATACCAACTACGGGGCCAAAACTTTCCTGCGTCATAATACGCATGGAATGATTTACGTTAATCAGCACTTGTGGTGCTAGGTAGGGCGTGTTGCCCACATCAGCAGGAAATTTGTCCGTGTCAATCAGCGCCGTTGCACCATCATTTATCGCTTCATCAATTTGTTCACGCACAAAAAAGGCAGCGCTACTTTTAACCATGGGACCAAGCGTGGTTGCCTCATCCATTGGGTCGCCAAGCACATAGCCTTCCACTAATTTCTTGAAGCCATCAACAAAAAGCTCGAATACATCTTTATGAACATAAATGCGCTCAACACCACAACACGACTGCCCTGAGTTGAAGTAAACACCACCAACTAAATTTTCAATACTAAATGGGATATCCGCATCGGCGCGAACATAGGCTGGGTCTTTTCCACCAAGCTCTAAACCAACACCTTTAAACAAACCTGAGGCAGATGCTTCGATTGCTTCACCGCCAGAAACCGAACCAGTAAAAGCGATGTAGTTGATATCGGGGTTTTTAATCATGCCTGCAACCGTTTCATGCGTAGCGTGTAGAATTTGAAAAACTCCTTCGGGTAGACCGGCTTCTGTAAAGGCATCAGCTAACCTTTCTGCACACAGTGGTGTCTGTGCTGAATGTTTTAAGATAACCGTATTACCAGCCATAAGCGCAGGGATGATCGAGTTTACTGCTGTCAGATAAGGGTAATTCCAAGGCGCAACCGTGAAAACTACGCCAAGAGATTCACGACGAATAAAGCGTTCAAAACCTTCTTTTTCTTCAAGTAGAGTATCGGCAAGTTTGTCTTTTGCTATAGAAATCATGATGCGGGCACGCTCTTCAAAACCAGCAACCTCTCCTGCTGCATAGCGAATAGGGCGACCCATTTGGCGAGTTATTTCTTCACCGATAACGTCCTTATTTTTCACAAAAGCATCGATGGCTTTATTACAATAACTTGCCCGTTTATCAACTGATAGTTTACGCCAGTACTTGTGCGCTTCTTTTGCTTTAGTGATGATTTGTGTTGCATCTTCTGGGGATGCGTAGGTTCGCTCGACGTAAATACTGTTGTCTATTGGGGATATGGTTTGTTGGATTTTTCTCATTTAGATTACTCATTTAAATTTATGCAGTGCTTTGCGTATTATTCCGCTAGCCCTCTCTCCCTAGCAGGGAGAGAGTTGGAGAGAGGGTAGAAACTCAACCTAATAGATTACTTCAAGCCTTCTACCCCTCCCTAACCCTCCACTGCTAGGGAGAGGGGACAGGATTTTAGATGATCTCAAAATATCTTTTAAGCTCCCAATCAGATACATGTTTCCTG
>CAZSXI010000306.1:0-2512 GCA_964611045.1 uncultured Cocleimonas sp.
GGGCAAGTCTGGGTAGAGCTTATGAATTTCTTTGATTAATTCAAAACCATCCATGCCCGGCATACGAATATCGGAAATGACCGCATCGGGTAAATCACTCTCATTGGCTTCGCGTAATTGGCGCAGTAAATCTGTTGCAAATTCAAAAGCGGTAACATCCATTTGTGCTTTTTCGAGCGCACGTTGTAACACCCAGCGGATAGACTGATCGTCATCAACTATCCATAATTTTTCAGTCACGTTTTAGCTCCTGCTGGTTTTGTTGTATTATCCCGTTTTTTATCACTGTTTTTATCAAGAATAGGCAAAAGCAGTGTAAAACACGTTTCGCCCACTTGTGATTCAAATTCGATAACGCCGTGGTGGCGATTTGCCAATGATTGCGCGATAGACAACCCAAGCCCTGTACCCTTTGCTGATCCACTGATCATGGGGAAGAAGAGCTTATCGCGAATATCATCGGGTACGCCTTGTCCATTATCAATAATTTCTAACTTTAGTGCTAAACGATGTGTTTTTTGATTGATGGTGAAGTTTCTTAGCACCCGTGTTTTAAATAATATATTGCCCGATTCTCCCACTGCTTTTATGGCATTGCCAGCGATGTTAAACACCAGTTGAATGAGGTTGTCTCTATCGGCATTCAAATCTGGAATACTGGGATCATAATCAAAACGTAGTTCAACGCCTGCGGGAATATCGGCGATAATGAGCTTTCTCACACGCTCTAATACTTCGTGAATATTTACCACTTCGTTTTTAATCGGTTGTGGCGAACCAAGCATTCGATCAACCAACTTTTTTAAACGGTCTGCCTCTGAAATGATAATATTTGTGTATTCTTTTAATTCGTCATTCTCAAATTCGGCTTCTAATAACTGCGCTGCACCACGAATTCCACCGAGAGGGTTTTTAATCTCATGTGCCATTCCGCGTACTAATACTTGCGTTGCCTCTTGTTGACTTAATAATTGTTCTTCACGACTAATACGCAGTTGGTAATCTTTTCGATGCAGTTCAAGCACGATACCGTGTAGCTTGCCTGTTTTTAATAAAGGGTTTGCGACACAATCGAGTGTAATACTCTCTTTGTACGTCCCCTTTAAATAACACTCTCTCAGTGTTTGTGGTTCTTTATGGTCAATCACGTATTGAAGATGGTGTTTCACCATATCGGCTTTTAGCAATACCGTGTATGGTTTCGCGATGACGCGTTTACGGCTCTGCCCAAACAGGTTTTCTGCCGCCGCATTCATGTGTTTAATATTTAGTGACCTATCTAAAACGACCACAGCCGTACTGAGCGCATCACTTACGGCATCGGAAAATATCGTATTATTAATATTTTTATCTGTCATTTAATAGACTCTGTTGCAAACATCGCGCCAACTCTTCTAACTGGATTATTAATAGATTTGATAATCCTTAACCGCTACAGCGCACCAATATAAAACAAGAGACAATAATAACGCACTATATTGGTGCTATCCAGTTAAAACCCAAGGCCTGTATTACCGTTCATCGCGGTTTAGTCAGAGAAAGTTCCTTCAAAAAGTTGGCACAGTAGTTGCAATATGTGAACTAGCAATTATTTGTTTTTACTTAAAATACCATTGGGTACACAAGTGAAAATATTCTAGTTCATACGCGTCGCCGATAAAACTGGCGACATAATCGAGTTATCCGTTTAAAAAACAAAACGGTAAGCTCGCTAAATTAGGAGAGAAATGCAATGAAGTTAGTCACTGCAATAGTAAAGCCTTTCAAACTCGATGATGTGCGTGAAGCATTGTCTGAGATTGGCGTTGCGGGTATCACCGTAACAGAGGTTAAAGGATTTGGTCGTCAAAAGGGTCACACTGAGTTATATCGTGGCGCTGAGTATGTTGTTGATTTTTTACCCAAAGTGAAAATCGAAGCTGCTGTTCCTAGCGACATCGTTGATCAGGTTATAGAAGCAATCACTAAAGCTGCCAACACGGGCAAGATTGGCGACGGTAAGATTTTTGTATCACAAATTGAGCAGACTATTCGTATTCGTACGGGTGAGACTGGTCCTGAAGCGCTTTAAAGGAGAAGTTAATCATGGAAAACAATATATTAGAATTACAATATGCAATGGATACCTTTTACTTCTTGATAATGGGTGCGTTTGTAATGTGGATGGCTGCTGGCTTCTCAATGTTAGAAGCCGGTTTGGTTCGTTCTAAAAGTACTACTGAAATTTTAACCAAAAACATCGCACTTTACGCGATTGCTTGTACCGCTTACCTCGTGATTGGTTACGACATCATGTATGACGGTGGCGTCTTCTTAAAAGACATCGCATTAGATGGCGCTAAAGATGCTGAAAGCATGGTTGCTACCGTATTAAAAGAAGCTTCAGATAGAGAAGGTGGATTCACCGGTGGATCTGTTTACTCAAACGCATCTGACTTCTTCTTCCAAGTGGTATTTGTTGCTACGGCAATGTCTATCGTTTCGGGTGCAGTTGCTGAGCGTATGAAGCTTT